>NZ_JBIWEL010000004.1:0-276396 GCF_044762525.1 Pseudomonas sp. NPDC096950
GTGTTTGCCACAGATCCAATGGGGGAGCGGGCTTGCTCGCGAAGGCGGCTTCAGCTTCAACATTGACGTCAGCTGACACACCGCTTTCGCGAGCAAGCCCGCTCCCACAGGGGATCTGTGGTGTTCGCAAATGTTGGGTTTGGCCCTAAACCATTGTGGGAGCGAGCCTGCTCGCGAAGACGGTGGCACCTTCAGCATCTATGTTGACTGACACACCGCTTTCGCGAGCAGGCTCGCTCCCACAGGGGATTTTCGGTGCCCGCAGATGTTGTGTTTGGCCCCAAACTAATGTGGGAGCGGGCTTGCTCGCGAAGGCGGCTTCAGCTTCAACATTGATGTCGGCTGACACACCGCTTTCGCGAGCAAGCCCGCTCCCACAGAGGATTGTCTCCCACAGGGGGATTTGTGTTTCCTGTCAGTCCCGCGCCAGTGCTTCGATCGGGTCAAGCCGCGCCGCATTGCGTGCCGGAACGAAGCCGAACACGATGCCGATCAGCGTCGAGCAGACGAACGCCATGATGATCGAGCCCATTGAGAACACCATCTCCCATTCCTTGACCAGCAAGGAAAAGATAAAGCCGATCCCGAACGACAGCGCGATCCCAATCGTCCCGCCCACCAGGCACACCATCACCGCCTCGACCAGGAACTGCTGGCGAATGTCGGACTGGCGTGCGCCAACCGCCATGCGGATCCCGATTTCACGGGTGCGCTCGGTCACCGAGACCAGCATGATGTTCATCACCCCGATTCCCCCGACCACCAGCGAGATCACCGCGATCAGCGACAGCAGCAACGCCATCGACTGACTGGTTTTCTGCACGGTTTGCATGATGCTGTCGAGGTTGTAGGTGAAGAAATCCTTCACGCCGTGGCGTTGCTCCATGAGTTTGATGATGTTGTCTTCGACCACTTTGCTCGGCTGGCCGTCCTTCATGCGCACGGTGATGCTGTCGAGGTAGCGTTGGCCCAGCAGCCGGCCGGCCGCGGTTTCGTAAGGCATCCATACGTTCAGGGCCTTGCTGGTGTTGAACACGCTTTTCTTGTCTTCGGTCACGCCGATGACCGTGCACGGCAGGTTGTCCACCAGGATCACCTTGCCCAGCGGGTCGACGTTCGGGCCGAACATGCGCACGCGGGTGTTATGGTCGATCACCACCACCTGGGACTGGCGCCGGGCGTCGTCCTTGCCGAACGCAACGCCCTCGCCCAGCTTGATCCCACGCACCTGGAAGTAACTCTCGCTCACGCCGTTGACCGTGGCGGTCACATCAATGTTTTCGTAGCGCAGCAACAGGTTGCGCCCGACGTTGGGCGTGGCGCTGTCGATGTAGTACTGATCGCTCAAGGCAGTCACGTCGGACAACACCAGAGTTTCGATGGCGGACGCGCGACTGTCGCCCCAGTCGGTGCCGGGGAAAATCTCGATGGTACTGCTGCCGATCGCCGCGATGTCCTTGAGCACGTAGCGCTTGGCCCCTTCACCGATGGCCACGATCGACACCACCGAGGTGATCCCGATGATGATCCCGAGCATGGTCAGCAAGGTGCGCATCCGGTGTGAAATCAGCGCGACCCAAGCCATGTTGAACGCTTCGCTGAACAAGCCGAGGCCGGCGACCAGGCGGTTGGCCTGCTTGACCTTGGCCGGACGTTCATCCTGCACCGGCAGATCCTCCACCGGGCGGTCGAGGTTGGCGCGGTCGCTGACGATCTCGCCGTCCTGAATCTTGATGATGCGCTTGGCATTGGCCGCGACTTTTTCATCGTGGGTGACGATGATCACGGTGTGCCCCGCCGCATTCAGCTCCAGCAGGATGTTCATCACCTCCTTGCCGCTGGTGGTGTCGAGGGCGCCGGTCGGTTCATCGGCGAGGATCACTTCACCGCCGTTCATTAACGCCCGGGCGATACTCACCCGCTGCTGCTGACCACCGGACAACTGGCTCGGCCGATTCAGCAAATGCCCGTCCAGCCCCAACCGCGCGAGCAACTCCCCGGCCCGGTTGTGCCGTTGCGTCTCGGCGACCCCGGCATAGATCGCCGGCATCTCCACGTTGTGCAAAGCACTCAAGTGCGGCAGCAAGTGATAACGCTGGAAGATGAACCCGAAGTGGTCGCGTCGCAGCACCGCCAGTTCGCGATCGTCCATGGCGCTGGTTTCGCGCCCGTCGACCTTGTAGCTGCCGGAACTGGCGTGGTCGAGGCAGCCGAGCACGTTCATCAACGTCGATTTACCCGAACCCGAGGCCCCGGTGATCGCCACGATCTCGCCGGCATTGATGGTGAGGTTGATGTCTTTAAGCGCCTTGAAATCCTTCTCGCCCGCCATAAAGCTGCGGCTGACACCTTTGAGTTCCAGTAATGGTCGGCTCATGGTCAAGCCCCTGCCACGGCCGGCGCCGGCTCACCGATCACGACCTTGTCGCCTTCGGCCAGGCCTTCCTTGATCTCGGCCTTGACGTTGTTATTGATGCCGGTCTTCACATTACGCATCTGCGCCACGCCCTGAGCGTCCAGCACCCGGACCGCGACGCTGCCGTCGCTGTTCTTGGAGCCCAGCGCCGCGACCGGCACCGTCAACACATCCTTGGCCTTGTCCAGCACGATGCGCACTTGCGCGGTCATCGAGATACGCAAGCGATGGTCGGGGTTCGGTACGTCGAACAAGCCGTTATAGAACACGGCGGTGTTCTGCTTGGTCGTACCGGAAGCCTGGGTTTCCAGGAAGTTTTGCGGCGCAGGCTCGGTGCCGCGCAGCTTGGCGTAGTAGCGCTTTTCCGACTCGCCTAGGATGGTGAAATACACTTCCTGGCCTGGGGTGATGTGAATCACGTCGGCCTCGGACACCTGGGCCTTGACGGTCATGGTGTCCAGGTCCGCCAGTTTCAGCAGTACCGGCGCCAGTTGCTGGGCGATCACGGTCTGGCCTTCCTGGGTCACGACCCCCACCACATAACCGTCGATGGGCGCGACGATATGGGTGTAGGCCAGATTGACCCGCGCGGTTTCGATCTGGATTCGCGCGTCCTTGATCTGCGCATCGAGGGACACGAGGTTGGCATTCTGCACCTGGTAGTTGGATTCGGCGGTCTCGTATTCCTGTTTGGAAATGGCATCGTCCGGTTGCAGTTTTTTGTAGCGGTCGTAGGTGGCCTTGGCGTCCTTGAGTTGCGCGGCGGTCGCGCGTTTCTTCGCCACCAGGTTTTCTTCATTGACCTGGGACTGGCGCAGGGCGTTTTGCAGCACCACGGGATCGATTTCCGCCAGCCACTGGCCCTTCGTGACCTTGTCGCCCAGTTTGACTTTGAGCGACTTCAACTGGCCGGAGACTTGCGCACCGACGTCAACCTGCTTGATGCCCTGCAGAATCCCGGCGGCCAGCACGGCATTTTCGATGTCGCCGCGTTCAACCGTGGCGGTCAGGTATTCCGGTGGTTTGCCCGGGGATTGAGCGCTGTAGAAGATCAGACCAGCCACCACGACCAGTACGCTCACGATAGCAATCTTGCGAAACTTCGACTTTTCCATAAATGACCACGAATGCGTTGATGTCAGGCCCGGCCAGACTGCGGCCGGGAGCCATTGATAAGAGCGTCGTGTTGCCTGGAACTGTCGCCGCTCATGGTTGGCGAAGCCCGGTTCAGGGATTCGCCGGCACTGCCGAGTGACGACTGTTCTGCACGAGGAGACGACGCCTAGACGTAGTCATTGGCGGCCTCCTCATCGAGGATCGGAAGGCTGTCCTGCCACCAGGCAGCCAGGTTGTGTACGTGTGGTGCCTTGAGGATGGTGAAATGGTTGCCCGGACCGTACCAGATACTCAGATTGGGTACATGCTTGCGCCAGCCTTCGATCATTTCTTCTTGCTCGCGTTTGTTACCGGCTGTGTCCAGGGTCGGATCGTCAGCCAGCACCAGGCGCACCGGCCCGGTGTATTGATGTTCAGGTTGATAGACCGTGCGCAGCGCCGTGCCGAAGGCTCGTGCAGGTCCGTTCATGGCGTTCGCCGCCGAACGCTGGGGCAACATCCCGGCGCGCACCATGCCGGCGTGCAACATGCGCATCTGCCCGGCGTCGTCCTGCTGACTGAACGCCGTGGCATCAATGCCCAGGGATTTGCCGGACGCCAGTTGCATCGCTTCGATCAAGCGCTTCAACACGCCGGTCGCGGTATAGGGTTTGCCGACCACCCCATTGCCGCCCGGTGACTCGCTGTCGATCAACGTCAGGGACGCCACATCACGGCCATTGGCGCGCAAACGCGCGGCCATCTCGAACACGATCCAGCCGCCGAAGGAGTGCCCGAGCAAGTGCACCGGCCCTTCGGGTTGCACCCGCTCCACCGCTTCCAGATAAGCCTCGGCGGCGGTTTCCACCAGGCTGTAAGGCACGGTGGTGCCGTCCAGTCCACGGGGTTGCAAGCCATGAATCGGCCAGTCCGGCCCGAAGGCATCGGTCAGGCCGATAAACCCGGTCACGCTGTCACCCGCCCCCGGCACGCAGAAGATCGGTGCCTGGCCGGAACGCCCGCCCTGGATGGTCAGCAGTGGTTGGTAGTCGGTCTTCGACGGGACGGCTGCCGGACGTGTCGCGGCGGTGTGCAGTGCCTCGTCGATGAACCGCGCCAGGGTCTGGATATGCGGCGCCTGCATCATGGTCTGGTGATTGCCGGGCACCGTGACGCATTGGATCTGCGCCTTCGGTAGTACGGCGTCCCATCCCAGATAGCCGGAATGCGCGGGGGCGTCGTCCTTGCGTTCTTCCGCAATGAACAGGTGCACCGGCGCGCTGACCGGGTACACCGTGTAGTGGGCCAATGCGTGACCGTGCGCCACCTCGCGATCCAGGTACTGCCACAGTTGCGCGGCGCTGTAGTCGGCCAGTTCCGGCGGCAGCAAACCTTCATCGGCGCAATGCTGCACCAGTCCATCAAAGTCGAAGCTGTTCACCTGCAAGCGGGTCAGTTGCGCCAGGATTGCGGTGACGTCCGAGTCCTGGGCTTTCCAGAACACTTCGCAACGGTCCAGCAGATGCACTTTGTGCGCATCGACCGGCGACCAGCGTGCCCGGCCCTGATCCACCAGGCGCGGCAGGTAGGTGTCGATCAGGCCGAGGAATTCGACCTTCTCGTCCAGGCCAATCAGTTGAATGGCGATCTCGTAGGCCAGCACCCCACCGAACGACCAGCCGGCCAAGTGGTACGGCCCTTGCGGTTGCACCGAACGGATGATGCCCAACAAGCGGGTCGCCAGACATTCCATGGTCTGCAACTGCTCTTCGCCCCAGGGAATGCCCGGCAAGCCGTAGACCGGGGTATCCGGATCGATATGCTTGCCCAGCGCCGGGAAGTAGACGTCGAGGCCACTGAATTCATGCACCAGGAACAGCGGATTCTGCGTGCCCGCCTCGCGCACCGGCAGAATCCCCGTTGGTGACGAAGCATCGCTGCTGCGCGATTCCAGCAGCGACGCCATGGACGCGATGCTTTCGTGCTGGAACAACTCGGCGAGGGAAACGTTCAAGTCAGCCTGGGCCAACAGCCCGATCAAGCGGATTGCCAGCAGAGAATGTCCGCCCATTTCGAAGAAGTTGTCATGGCGGCCGATCCGGTCCAGCTTCAGCACTTCAGCCCACAGCCCGGCCAACGTGGTTTCCAAATCGCCCAGCGGGGCCTCGTAGTCACGGCTGGCATAGGCGTCGGCTTCCGGCGCCGGCAGTGCGCGGACATCGACCTTGCCGTTGAGCGTCAGCGGCAGCGCGTCGAGTTTCACAAAGGCTGCCGGGATCATGTATTCCGGCAACAACGATTGCAGTTGTTGGCGCAAGGTCTCGGCGTCGAGGTGTTCACCCCGGGACTGCACGGTGAAGTAAGCCACCAGGCGCTTGTCACCCGGGCTGTCTTCCCGCGCCATCACCCAGGCTTCACGCACGCCGTCGCACAGGTGCAGGCGGGCTTCGATTTCTCCGAGTTCGATGCGGAAACCGCGAATTTTCACCTGGCCGTCATTGCGATCGAGGTATTCGACGCTGCCGTCGGGCAACCAGCGCCCGAGGTCGCCGGTGCGGTACAGGCGTGCCCCTGTGGTGTCGCTGAATGGGTCGATGATAAAACTCTCCTTGGTCAATTCAGGACGATTCAAATACCCCAGGGCCACACCGGCGCCGCCGATATGAATTTCCCCCGCCACCCCGACCGGCACCGGTTGCCCGGCCCCGTTGAGGATGTAGAGGCGAGTGTTGGAAATCGGCCGGCCGATGGGGATGTTCACTGCGCCTTCCGGCACCGCCGTCACCCTTTGCGTGGTGGCGAAGGTTGTGGTCTCGGTGGGGCCGTAGCAATTCAACAACTGCAACGCCGGCGCGTGGGCCAACAGACGTCGTAACGACATCGGGTCCGCTCGCTCGCCACCGCACATCAGAATGCGCAGGCGTGCCAGGGCGTCCGGGATCAGCATCACGTACTGGTTGAACATGGCCGTGGTCAGGAACAGCACCGTGGCACTCGAGTCCGTCAGCACCTCGGCGAATGACGTCGGGTTGAGCAACGCTTCGTGATCAATCACGACGATCCGCCCACCGTTGAGTAGCGCGCCCCACACTTCCATGGTGCTGGCGTCGAACGCCGGGTTCGAAGCGAAAGCCACGCGGTCCTGTTCGGCAAAGTCTGCGTAACCGTTGTTGATTACCAGTCGGCCGATGGCCAGGTGCGGCACGATCACGCCCTTCGGTTGGCCGGTGGAACCCGAGGTGTACATGATGTACGCCGGGGTATCGCTGGCCTGGATCGGTGCAGCGGCGGGCAACTCATCCGGTAGCAGTAACGTGTCCAGATCCACCCGCAACGTGCCTTCGGGGACAATCCGGTCGCTGGTGGTCAGGATCAACGTCGCCGCGCTGTCCTCCAGCATGAAGCGCTGGCGATCCTGCGGTGCATGGTGATCCAGCGGCACATACACGGCGGCGCACTTGAGGATCGCCAGTTCACTGATGATCAGGTCGAACGAACGATTCAGCAGAATCGCCACACGTGCTTGCGGTGTGACACCTTGGCCGCGCAGGTAATGCGCCAAGCGATTAGCCCGTTTCTCCAGCTCGCCGTAGGTCAGTTGCTGCCCGGCATGCTCGACGGCAATTGCTTCGGGACGCGCCGCAGCCTGGGCTTCGAACAGGCTATGCACCGTTTGCTCTTGCGGGTAGACCGCGTCAGTGGCGTTGAACTCGACCAGCAGTTTCTGACGCTCGCTCAACGGCAGGATCGACAGGCTGCGCAGCGGCGCTTCCGGTGTGCGTTCAAGGGCATCGACCAGGCTTTCCAGTGCCGCGTGCATATAGCCGCAGACCCGTTTCGCGCCAATCTGCGAAACCACCAACGCCGTGAGCACAAACGGTTCGCCGAGATCGTCGACGTTCAGCGACAGCGGATAGTTGCTCCACTCTTCGCCGCCCAAGCCTTCGATCCCGCTCCAGGCTGATTGCGCCTCGCTGGTGACCTGGGAGGCGCTGTGTCGATAGTTCAGCAACGCGCTGAACAGCGGCGCCGGTGCCGCCACGCCACTGCAACGTTGTGCCAGGGCCAACGAGGCGTGTTCGTGGCCGAGCAATGCGGCGAGACGTGTATGTGTCGCCTTCACCCCGGCTTTTGCGCCCAGGGTTCCGACGTCCACCCGCAACGGCAAGGTGTTGATGAACAGCCCCAAGGCACGATCAGCGCCCTCGCCGCCCTGCATCCGGCCCATCAGGACAGTGCCGAACACCACGTCTTCCTGACCGGACACGCCCGCCACCACTTGCGCCCACGCCAGGTGATGCAGGCTCGCGGCGCTGACGCCCAACTGCCGAGCCTGCGCTCGCAGACGTCGGCTCAAGCCTTCTTCCACCACCAACTGCGCTTGCTCGACGCCAGTGGCGTCGCCCTCCACATCGTGCAGGCCGAACGGCAAGGTCGGTTCCTTGATGTCGCTGAGCATGTCGCTGAAAAACGCTTCGTGAGCGCTTTCGCTCATGCCGAGTCGAGCCTGCGCCACATAGTTGCGGTACGGCACGGCTTCGCCCAAATGCACTTGCTGGCCCAGCAAGTACGCCTGCATTTCGTGCTGGATCACTTCCAGCGCGGTGTGGTCGAGGGCGATGTGATGGAACAGCAGCAAGGCCACCCAATGCTGATGGGCTTCGTCATAGGCGAAGGCCAGGCGCATCAACGGTGCCTCGCGCACATCGAGACGGTAGTGGCTCGGGTCGAAACGTTCGCGAAGCTGTGCCGAGACATCGCCGTGCTCGACAACGCACTCGTCCACGATCAATCGGGCTTCGCGCAGGACCACTTGCACCGGCTCGCGCAGCCCTTCCCAGAGCACGGCGGTGCGCAGGATATCGTGGCGACCGATCACGCCTTGCAACGCATCGACGAAGGCCTCCAGCCGCGCCCGGTCCGCCAGGTTGAACAACGCCTGTTGCAGATAAAGATCGCCCTGCTGCGCCACCAGGTGGTGATACAAAATCCCTTCCTGCAACGGCGCCAGGGCATAGATGTCCTGAACATTCGCTACGCCGCCGGGAATGCGCGCGACAACGTGTTCGATTTCCTCTTGGGACAGCGTGGTCAGCGGCAGCATGTCCGGGGTTATGCGCTGGCAATCCGGGGTAATGCCGTTGACCGGCACCACGATTTCCATGCCGCCACCCACTGCTGCTGCCAACGCGGCGAGCGTCGGCTGGCCGAACAGCACCCGCACATCAGCGCTTAAACCGGCCTGGCGCATGCGTTCGATCAGCGTGACCGCCAGCAGCGAATGACCGCCCAGTTCGAAGAAGTGATCGTGACGACCGACCTGCTCGACCTTGAGCAGTTCGGCCCAGAGTTGCGCCAGGGTGGTTTCGACCGGACCTTGCGGTGCCTCGTAACCGTGGGTCACCAGCGCATCCAGGTCCGGCGCAGGCAAGGCCTTGCGGTCGAGTTTGCCGTTCGGGGTCAGTGGCAACGCGTCGAGGCGCACGTAGGCGGCCGGCACCATGTATTCCGGCAACTGAATGTGCAGATGCGCACGCAGGGCCTGGATGTCCACCGGTTGGTCTTGCAGTTGCAAGGTGTAATAGGCCACCAGGCGCTTGTCGCCGGGCTCATCCTCGCGGGCGATCACCACGGCTTCCAGCACGGCCGGATGTCCGCTGAGACGCGCCTCGATTTCGCCCAGTTCGATGCGGAAACCGCGAATCTTGACCTGATCGTCGTTGCGGCCCAGGTAGACGATATTGCCGTCCGCCAGGTAGCGGCCCAAGTCGCCGGTGCGGTACATCCGGGCATTCGGCTTGGAGCTGAACGGGTCGCGAAGGAAGCGTTCGACCGTCAGTTCCGGACGATGCAGATAGCCCCGCGCGACTTGAACGCCCGCGATGTAGATCTCCCCCGCCACACCCATCGGCACAGGCTGCTGGTGGGCATCGAGCAGGTAGATTTGCGTGTTGGCCACCGGTTTGCCAATCGGCGTGCTGTCCGGCGTGTCGGGGCCGGCGCAGTTCCACGCCGTGACATCGACGGCGGCTTCGGTCGGGCCGTAGAGGTTGTGCAACTCGGTGCCCGGCAGTTGCAGCTTGAAGCGTCGCACCAGTTGACCCGGCAATGCTTCACCGCTGCACATCACCCGCACCAGGCCTTTGCAATCGCTGACATCGCCTGCGGCCAGGAACACATCCAGCATCGACGGCACAAAGTGCAGCGTTGTGATGCCTTCGGTTTGGATGACTTCGCGCAGGTACGCCGGTTCGCGATGACCGCCGGGACGGGCCATGACCAGGCGTGCGCCGGTGAACAGCGGCCAGAAGAACTCCCAGACCGAGACGTCGAAGCTGAATGGGGTCTTTTGCAGCACGGTGTCCGCAGGTGTCAGTTGGTATTCGTCCTGCATCCACAGCAGACGGTTAACCACACCGGCATGTTCGTTCATCACACCTTTGGGCATCCCGGTCGATCCGGAGGTGTAGATCACGTAGGCCAAGTTGGCTGATTTCAGGCCTTCTACGACAGGGTTGGTGGTTGGTTGGGTTGAGAACCCTTCCCCATCCAGCAGCAAAATCTGCGCATTTGTCGCCGGCAGGCTGGCCTGCAACGTATGCTGGGTCAGAACCACCGTTGGCGCACTGTTTTCCAGCATGTAGGTCAGTCGATCAGCCGGATAATCCGGATCCAGCGGCACATACGCGGCGCCGGACTTCAGAATCCCCAGCAGCCCCGCAAGCATCTCCAGGCTGCGGTCCACGCAAATCGCCACGCGGTCATCCGGGCGGATGCCCAGTTCAATCAAGCGATGGGCAATCTGGTTGGCGCTGCGGTTCAGTTCGGCATACGTCCAGTGACTGTTTTCAAAGCTCACGGCGATCGCATCCGGGCCCGAAGTCACCTGCGCTTCGAACAACCCGTGCAAGGTCAAACCCTGCGGATACTCGACGGCGGTGCTGTTAAAGGTTTCCAGCAGATGCAGACGTTCCTCGTCACCCAGCAACGGAATCTGCGCCAGTACGGCGTGTTCGTCGGCGACCATGCCGCGCAGCACACACTCGAGGTAACCGAGGTAACGCTCCATCGTCGACTGGTCAAACAGCGCCGTCGCATACTCCAGCGAACCGAACAGTCGGCCACCGATTTCCGCCATGTCCAGCAGCACATCGAACTTCGCGGTGCGGCTGGTGACACCCAGTCCTTGCAGGGTCATGTCGCCCAGTTCCAGGCCGGCGCCTTGAGTGTTCTGCCACGACAACATGGCCTGGAACACCGGGCTGTGGGACAGGCTGCGCACCGGCCGGACCACTTCCACCACTTGTTCGAACGGCAAATCCTGATGAGCCTGGGCGCCGAGGGTTTGGGCTTTCACTTGTTGCAGCAGGGCTTCGACGGTCAGCTCCGCCGACACCTCGACGCGCAGCGCCAGGGTGTTGACGAAGAAGCCGATCAAGTCTTCCACCTCGGCCCGCAAGCGGTTCGCTGCCGGCGTGCCAATCACCACATCACTCTGCCCGGACAAGCGACTCAGCACCGTGGCCCACGCGGCCATGATCGTCATGAACAACGTGGTGCCCTGGTGTTGACTCAAGGCTTTGAGCTCGCTGGTCAGGGTTTCGTCGAGTGCGAGGCCGACGGCACTGCCGGAGTAATCCTGCTGCGCCGGACGTGGCCGATCAGTCGGCAAGGTCAACAAGGCCGGCGCGCCAGTCAAAGCCTGCTGCCAGTAGCGTTCCTGTTGATCCAACACGTCGCCGGTGAGCCACAGGCGTTGCCAGATCGCATAGTCGGCGTATTGCACCGACAGCTCCGGCAGCGGATCTGCGCTTCCGGCGCGGAACGCTTCATACAACACACCCAATTCCCGGGTCAGTACGTCGGCGGACCAGCCGTCCGAGACGATGTGGTGCATGGTTACCAGCAACACATGATCGTCTTCGGCCATGCGCACCAGACGCCCGCGAATCAGCGGACCTCGCTCCAGGTCAAAGGCCTCGCGAGCCTCTTCCGCAGCCATGATCAGCAGTTCGGCTTCGGCTTCCGGGTGCTTCGCCAGCGAATGCAATTGCAAGGCGAAACCGCAGTCGGCGTCGGCAATGCGTTGCTCCGCGTCCCGGCCGTGTTCCTGCACGAACGTCGTGCGCAGGGCTTCGTGACGGGCGACGATCCGGTTCAAGGCGCGGGTCAGCGCGATGTTGTCCAGTTCGCCGCGCAACCGCAGGCCGGTGGGAATGTGATACGCCGCACTCGCGCCTTCCAGTTGCGCGAGGAACCACAGGCGCTGTTGCGCGAAGGACAGTAGCAAAGCCTGGTCGCGGGACACCGGGACGATATCCGGCTGAGTGCTTTGCACGGCTTGGGAGAGGACTTGTGCCAGGGCGATCAGGCTCGGGTGGGCGAAGACGTCGGTCAGGTTCATCTCTACGCCGAGCTGCTGGCGAACTTGCGAGATCAGGCGCATGACCAGCAGTGAGTGGCCGCCGAGTTCGAAGAAATGGTCGTGGCGGCCCACGGCGTCAACCTTGAGCAGGTCTTGCCAGATCTGCGCCAGGGCGATTTCCGTGGTGCCTTGCGGCGCTTCGTGGCTGCGGCTGGCGTAGGCCTCGGCGTCGGGTATTGGCAGGGCCTGGCGGTCGAGTTTGCGGTTGGGCGTCAGCGGCAACGCTTCGAGGCTGACGAAGGCGCTCGGCAGCATATATTCGGCCAGTTGCGGTGCCAGTTGGGCGCGCAGATTGGCGGCGGTCAGGGTGATGCCGGTTTGTGGCACGACGTAGGCGACCAGGCGTTTTTCGCCCGGCGCGTCTTCGCGGACGATCACGGCGGCTTCTTTCACGCCGTTGCAGTCGCCAAGCTTGGCTTCGATCTCGCCGAGTTCGATACGGAAACCGCGAACCTTGACCTGGAAGTCGTTACGGCCCTGGTATTCGAGGCCGCCATCCGGACGGTAACGTGCGAGGTCGCCGGTTTTGTACATCCTGGCGTTGTGTACGCTGCTGAATGGATCGGCGAGGAAGCGTTCAGCAGTGACTGCGTCGAGGTTGAGGTAACCCCGAGCCACGCCGTCGCCGCCGATGTAAATTTCGCCGGTGACGCCGAAGGGCACTGGTTGCAGGTGCGCATCGAGCAGGTAAATCCGCGTGTTGGCCATCGGCGTACCAATGCTCGCGTTGCTGTTGAGCGCTTCAAAGGTCACGTAACTCGCGGTGCAGGACACCGTGGCTTCGGTCGGGCCGTAGGTGTTGACCAGTTGGGTGTGCGCCGGACGAATCTGTTCCCACATTTGCAGCTTTTGAGTTGAGAGTGCATCGCCGGTGACGTTGATCAGGCGCACGTCACGCAGTTGTTCTTGCGCCAGCGCCGGGTTGTAGTGCCACTCGGCAGCCAGGGTGTGCCAGTGAGCGGCGGTCAGGTGCAGGAAGGTGGGACGGATGTCGTCCTGGGAGGTGCCGAAGATGTTGCGGCTCGGTGCCAACGTGGCGCCGGCGATCAGCGCTGGGAAGATTTCCTCTACCGACAAGTCGAAGTTCAGGGTGTTTTGTTGCAACACGGTGTCGGCATTTGTGAGCCCGAACAACCGAATGGCGTCGAGGGTGTAGTTGACCAGCCCGCGATGTTCGATCATCACGCCTTTCGGGGTGCCGGTTGAACCGGAGGTGTAGATCACGTAGGCCAAATGGCGCACGCCGAGCGACTGGATCACAGGGTTGTCGTCATAGCCGTCGACGATGCGTTCGGCTTTATCGAGCAGGACCACCGGCACGTCGAGCACCGGCAAACGATCCTGCAACGCCCGTTGGGTCAGCAACACCGCAGGCGTGCTGTCGGTCAGCATGTAGGCCAGTCGTTCAGCCGGATAGGCCGGATCAAGCGGCACATAACCGGCGCCGGACTTGAGGATCGCCAACAGACCCACCAGCATTTCGGCACCACGTTCGACGCAAATCGCCACCCGATCATCCGGGCGGATACCCAGCCCGATCAGGTGATGCGCCATCTGGTTGGCCTGGCGATTGAGTTCTGCGTAACTCAGTTGCTCGCCGTCAAACACCACCGCAATGGCGTCAGGCTGGGCGGCAACTTGCGCTTCGAACAATTGATGGATCGTTCGATCGCGTGGATACGGCGTTTCGGTGGCGTTGAGGTCAACCAACAGTCGCTGGCGTTCGCCGGCATCGAGCAGTTCGATGTGATCGACTTGCGCCTGATCGTCCGCAACCATGCCACGCAGCACGCGCTCGAAATACCCGAGATAACGCTGCACGGTGGCTTCATCGAACAACGCCGTGGCGTATTCCAGGCTGCCGAACAGTTGCCCCTGAATCTCACCGAGTTCCAGCGACAAGTCGAACTTGGCCACGTGGTTGGCCACGCCCAAGCCTTCAAGTTTCAGTTCACCGAGCACCAGATCGGCGCCGCCCGCCGTCTGCCAGGACAACATCGCCTGGAACAATGGACTGTGAGCCAGGCTGCGCACCGGGTTCAGCGCTTCAACCACCTGCTCGAACGGCAAGTCCTGATGGGCCTGGGCCCCGAGGGTTTGCGCCTTGACCCGAGCGAGTAAGGTTTCAACGTTCGGCGCACCGGAGACATCGACCCGCACCGCCAGGGTGTTGACGAAGAAGCCGATCAAGCCTTCGACTTCGGCGCGGGTGCGGTTGGCCACCGGCGAACCGATCACCACTTCATCCTGGCCCGAGAGACGGCTGAGCAACAGCGCCCAACCGGTCATCAGCGTCGTGTACAGCGTGGTGCCGTGGCGTTGGCTCAAGGTTTTGAGGCCGCTGGTCAGGGCTTCGTCAAAGACCAGCGGAATGGCGGCACCCGAGTAATCCTGTTGCGGTGGACGAGGCCGGTCGGTCGGCAGCATCAGCAGCGCTGGCGCATCGGCCAGGGTTTGTTGCCAGTAATGGTTCTGGGTTTGCAGCACTTCGCCGCTCAACCAGCGACGTTGCCACACGGCGTAATCCGCGTATTGCACGGTCAGCGCTGGCAACGGATCTTCCAGACCGTGACGGAACGCTTCATACAGCGCCGCCAGTTCCGTGGTCAGCACGCCAATCGACCAACCGTCGGAGACGATGTGGTGCATGGTCACCAGCAGCACATGGTCCTGGGCATCGAGGCGGATCAGTCGGCCCCGAATCAGCGGGCCGTGCTCCAGATCAAACAATTCGATGGCTTCTTCGGCCGCCAACACGTGCAGTTGTGCTTCGGCATCGGCCTGACCGTGCAGGTCGTGACGAATGAGCTTGAAGCCAATATCGGCGTGAGCGGTTCGTTGCAAAGCCTCCTCGCCTTGAGCCTGAACAAAGGTCGTGCGCAAGGCTTCGTGACGCAAGACGATGCGGTCCAGTGCCCGTTGCAGGGCATCGGTGTCCAACGTGCCGCGCAGACGCAGGCCCGCCGGCATGTGATACGCCGCGCTGCCACCTTCCATCTGCGCCAGGAACCACAGGCGCTGTTGGGCGAAGGACAGCGGCAAGTCTTCTTCGCGGGAAACCGTGACGATCTCCGGCAAGGTGCTGCGACTGGCCTGGGCCACGGCTTGTGCCAGTGCGGCGAGTTCAGGCTGGGCGAACAGCTCGGTCAAGCCGAGTTCTACGCCGAGGCGCAAACGCACCTGGGAAATCAGTTGAATCGCCAGCAACGAATGGCCGCCGAGTTCGAAGAACTGATCCTGACGCCCGACTTGCGGCAGACCGAGCAGGTCTTGCCAGATGTGCGCCAGGGCGATTTCGACTTCACCGACCGGGGCTTCGTAACCTCGGGTGATGACGGAGTCCAGATCCGGCGCTGGCAGTGCCTTGCGGTCGAGTTTGCCGTTCGGGGTCAGTGGCAGTTTATCGAGATGAACGTAGGCGGCCGGGACCATGTAGTCCGGGAGCTGTGTTTGCAGGTGACGGCGTAACGCGTCGATATCGAGGGTTGTCGGCGCGGTGTAGTACGCGACCAGGCGTTTGTCGCCCGGGACGTCTTCGCGAGCCAGCACCACAGTTTCGTGGATATCGAGGTGTTGGGTGAGTTTGGTTTCGATCTCGCCGAGTTCGATGCGGAAGCCGCGGATTTTCACCTGATCGTCGTTACGGCCCAGGTATTCGATGTTGCCGTCCGGGAGGTAGCGCCCCAAGTCGCCCGTTCTATACATCCGGCCGCTTGTTTGGAAAGGATCGTCAAGGAAGCGCTCGGCGGTGAGGTCGTCGCGGTTCAGGTAACCGCGCGCCACGCCAGCGCCACCGATGTAGATCTCACCCGCAACGCCCAATGGCACTGGCTGACCGTGTTCATCCAGCAAGTAAAACCGAGTGTTGGCCACGGGTTTGCCGATGTGCGCAGCGAAACCGTCTTCGCGGTCCATCGACACCCAACTTGAATAGGTTGTGGTTTCCGAGGGGCCGTAGAGGTTGCACAGGCGCTTGACGCTGGTCTGTTCGAACAGGTTTTCCACGAGGCTTCTTTTCAGCGCCTCACCGGCAACGTTGATCGTGTGCACGCCTTCGCTCACACCGCCCGACTCCAACAAGGCTTTAAGCGCTGACGGTACGGTGTTGATCAAAGTGATGTCGTGTTGTGGTTCCAACACATTCTTCACGACCGTAATGCTGCCGCCGGAAGTCAGCGGCGCGAAGCATTCGTAGACCGCCAAGTCGAAGTTCAGCGAAGTCGAGAACAGGGTTTTGGCCAACGTGGATTCATCGAACGAACGATGCGCCCAGGTCAGGAAGTTCACGGTGTTGCGGTGCTCGATCATCACGCCTTTCGGCAGACCGGTCGAACCCGAGGTGTAGATCACATAAGCCAGGTGCGCCGACGTCAGCCCTTCAATCGACGGGTTGGCGACGGATTCGTCTTTCCAAACGCCACTATCCAGATCGATCACCGGCATCGAAGCCGCACTCAGAAGCCCGAGCGTCGAAGCCTGCGCCAACACCACGGCCGGCGCGCTGTCCTCCAGCATGTAGGCAATCCGATCCAGCGGATAAGCCGGATCCAGCGGCACATAACCCCCCCCCGCCTTCAAGATCGCCAACAACCCGACGACCATATCGGCCGAGCGTTCAACACAAATCGCCACCCGCGAATCAGATATTACACCCTGCCCGCGCAGGTAATGCGCCAAGCGGTTCGCCCGTTCATTCAGCTCGCGATAACTCAGGTGTTTTAAACCATGAACCACCGCCACCGCATCCGGCGTGCGCTCAACCTGAGCCTCAAACAACCCATGAACCGTCTGATTCAGCGGGTACGAAGCCTCAGTCGTATTGAACTCAACCAGAAGTTTCAAACGCTCCGCCACCGGCATGATCGACAACCCACGCAACGGCGACTCCGGCGCGTTCTCCAGCGCCTCAACCAGCGCACCCAGCGCCGAGTGCATAAAGTCGCAAACCCGCTGCGCCCCGACCTCGACCACTGCCTGCGCGGTCAGCATAAAGCCCTCGCCCAGATCATCCACGTTCAGGCACAACGGGTAGTTGGTGCGTTCTTCCATGCTCAGGGTTTGAATCCCGTGCCACGCCGAAACCGCCTGATCCGACACCGCTTCACCAGCGCTGTGGCGATAGTTGAGCAAGGTGCTGAACAGCGGCAACGAACTCGGTACGCCACTGCAACGCTGGGCCAGGGACAGCGAGGCATGCTCGTGACCGAGCAACGCCGAGAGTTGCGCGTGGGTCGCCTTGACCCCGGCGCGGGTGCCTTGTGCGCCAACGCTTACACGCAGTGGCAAGGTGTTGATGAACATGCCGAGCGCCCGATCAGCGCCCTCGCCGCCCTGCATCCGCCCCATCAGCACGGTGCCGAACACCACTTCTTCACGACCCGACACCCGACCGACCACCTGCGCCCAGGCCAGGTGAACCAGGCTCGCCGCACTCACGCCAAGCTGCCGCGCCTGCACCCGCAGACGCACGGCCAGCGCCGTATCGACCATCTGATGTTGTTCTACGATCCCACTGCCATCGCCCTGCACATCCTGCAAACCGAAGGGCAATGTCGGCTCGTCGATATCGCCGAGCATGTCGCGGAAGAACGCTTCGTGTTGTTCGCGGCTCACGCCCAATCGGGCCTGGGCCACATGATTGCGGTACGGCACCGCGGCGCTGAGCTGTTCCGACTGGCCCAGCAGGTTGGCCTGCATTTCGTGCACCACCACTTCAAGAGCGGTGTGGTCCAGCGCCATGTGATGGAACAGCAACATGCCAACCCAGCGGTTATTCGCCGGATCTTGCGCATAGGCCAGGCGCATCAGCGGGGCTTGGGAGATATCCAGTCGATAGTGACGCGGATCGAAACGCTCGTGCAGTTGCTGCACCACATCCCCCGCCGCCGGGTCGGTCGCGACTTCCTCGACCACCATCTGCGCCCGGCGCCAGACCACTTGCACCGGTGCGGCCAGCCCTTGCCAGACCATGCTGGTGCGCAGGATGTCGTTACGGGACACCACGCTCTGCAAGGCCTGGGCAAACGCGTCCACGCGGTCACGGCCATCAAAACCGAACAACACTTGCAGCACGTACGGATCGCCCTGGGTGGCCGCGAGGTGGTGATACAAGATCCCCTCCTGCAACGGCGCCAGCGCGTAGATATCCTGCACGTTGGCGACGCCACCCGGCACGGTGGCGACGATGCGGTCGATGGCCTGCTGATCCAGGTCGGCCAGCGGCAGCATGTCCGGGGTGATGCGTTGGCAATCGATTGCAATCCGATTCGCCGGGACCCGCACTTCGGTTTGCTCGCCCACGGCAGCGGCCAGCGCGGCCAATGTCGGTTGGCCAAACAGGACGCGAACGTCAGCGGCGAGATCAACCTGGCGCATGCGTTCGATGAGTTTCACGGCCAGCAGCGAATGCCCGCCGAGTTCGAAGAAATTGTCATGCCGGCCGATCTGCTCGATTTTCAGCAGGTCCTGCCAGATGGCGGCGATGGTGCTTTCGACTTCGCCTTGCGGGGCGGCGTATTCGCGATTGGCATACGCCGCCGAATCCGGCGCCGGCAGTGCCTTGCGATCCAGTTTGCCATTGGTGGTCAACGGGAATGCAGACAGCATCACGAAGGCGCTGGGCACCATGTACTCGGCCAAGGATTCCAGTAACTGCGTGCGCAAATCAGCGGCTGACAACTCCGCGTCCTGATCGGCAATCACGTAGGCCACCAGGCGTTTGTCGCCCGGTTCGTCTTCACGGGCGATGACCACGGCTTCACGCACATGCTCGCAAGCCGCCAGTTTGGCCTCGATTTCACCCAGTTCGATGCGGAAACCGCGAATCTTCACCTGGTCGTCATTGCGACCGAGGTATTCGACCGTGCCGTCCGCCAGCCAGCGACCGAGGTCGCCCGTGCGGTACAGGCGCGCATCGGCACGGCGGCTGAAGGTGTCGGGGATAAAGCGTTCGTTGTTGAGTTCAGGACGGTTCAGGTAACCACGGGCCACACCCGCGCCGCCGACGTACATTTCGCCGACCACGCCGACGGGCACTGGCTCGCGCCGAGCATCGAGCACGTACAGTTGCAGATCGGGAATGCGCCCGCCGATCGGGCTGACGCCGACCAGTTGCGCATCCGCCGCTGTCAGTGGGCGATAAGTCACGTGCACCGTGGTTTCGGTAATGCCATACATGTTGACCAGTTGCGTTTGCGCGTTCTGCGACCGGGCATACCAAGGTTTGAGAATCCCGGTGTCCAGCGCTTCACCGCCGAAAATCACCTGGCGCAGGCTATGGGCCGTGGCGTCCTGGGCGGCAATCAACTGTCGGAACGCGCTCGGCGTCTGGTTCAACACCGTGACGCCGGCCTCACACAGCAGCACATAACAATCCGCCGGGGAACGGCTGACCAGTTGCGGCACCACCAGCAAACGACCGCCATGGGTCAACGCGCCCCAGATTTCCCAGACCGAGAAGTCGAAGGCAAACGAGTGGAACAGCGCCCAGACATCCTGCGGTCCGAAGTCGAACCACGCCTCAGTCGCCGAAAACAACCGGGCGACGTTGCGGTGCTCGACCATCACGCCTTTCGGCAAACCTGTCGAACCGGAGGTGTAGATCACGTAGGCCAGATGCGCAGACGTCAGGTCTGCAACATCAGGATTGGCAACGGATTCGCCCTGCCAGCTGCCGCCATCAAGATCAACAACCGGCACCGCGACCGCCTTCAGCAACCACTGCGTGGAAGCTTGGGCCAACACCGCAACCGGTGCGCTGTCTTCCAGCATGTAGGTAATGCGATCCTGCGGATAAGCCGGGTCCAGCGGCACATAACCGGCGCCGGCCTTCAGGATCCCCAGCAGCCCGACGATCATCTCCAGGCCACGCCCGACACAAATCGCCACCCGATCATCAGGGCGAATGCCCAACCTGATCAAGTGATGCGCGACCTGGTTGGCCCGTGCATTGAGCTCACCATAAGTCAGGGTCAACGCTTCAAACACCACCGCCACGGCATCAGGCTGCGTCGCGGCCCTGGCTTCAAACAAACCATGAATGGTGTGATCGCTGGCGTATTCGCCAACCGGCGCGTTCCACGTCTCCAGCAACTGCAAACGCTCGGCCGCCGGCAGGATGTTCAAGCCATGCAACGGCGCTTGCGGGTTTTGCTCCAGCGCCTCGACCAGATTCTCCAGCACCGACTGCATGTAGCCGCACACGCGCCCGGCGCCAATCTGTGCCGAAGCCATGACGGTCAGGTTGAAGCCTTCACCGAGGTCATCCACCGACAAGGTCAGCGGATAGTTGGTGCGTTCTTCGCCGTCCAGCGTCTGGATACCGTCCCAGGCCGCAATGGCGTCACTGGAGACCGGCCGTGTGCCGAGGTGACGGTAATTGAGCAACGCACTGAACAACGGCGTCGGCGCGGTCACGCCGCTGCAGCGCTGCGCCAGCACCAGCGACGCATGTTCGTGACCGAGCAACGCGGTCAAGCGCGCGTGGGTTGCCTTGATCCCCGCGCGCACACCTTGTGCGCCGAGGCTGACGCGCAACGGCAAGGTGTTGATGAACATGCCCAGCGCCCGATCGGCGCCCTCGCCGCCCTGCATCCGACCCAACAGCACCGTGCCGAACACCACGTCATCCTTGCCCGAAACGCTGGCCAGGACCTGCGCCCAGGCCAAGTGATAAACACTCGCCGCGCTGACGCCAAGCTGACGAGCCTGGGCCCGCAGGCGTTTACTCAGCACCGCATCCACGACCTGCCGGACTTCTTCGATATCCCGCCCTTCGCCCTGCACATCCTGCAGGCCGAATGGCAATGTTGGCTCGTCGATGTCGCCGAGCATGTCGCGGAAGAACACTTCATGGTCTTCGCGGCTGATACCCAGGCGTGCCTGGGCCACATAGTTGCGGTACGGCACCGAAGTGCCCAGCAGCTGCTCCTGACCGAGCATGTGCGCTTCGATCTCGGCGGTGAGCATGCTCAGCGACGTCGCGTCATCCACCATATGGTGGAACAGCAGCATGCCGATCCAGCGATTGTTCGCCGGGTCTTCGGCATAGCCGATGCGCATCATCGGCGCCTGGCGGATGTCCAGGCGGTAGTGGCGCGGGTCGAGGCGTTCGCGCAGTTGCTCGACGATATCCCCCGCCGTCGGATCCAGCACAATCTCGTCCAGCCCCAGTTGCGCCGCGCGCCAGACCACTTGCACCGGTTCGTCCAGGCCTTCCCAGACCACGCCGGTGCGCAAAATATCGTGGCGCGACACCACGCCTTGTAGCGCGTTGGCGAAATTGGCCAGGCGATCGCGACTGTCGAAGGAAAACAGCGCGTATTGCAGGTATGGATCGCCCTTTGCCGCCGCGAGGTGGTGATACAAGATCCCTTCCTGCAACGGCGCCAGGGCGTAGATGTCCTGCACATTGGCCACGCCACCGGGAGTTGCCGCCACCACGTGGTCGATTTCATCCTGGGTCAGCGTCGCCAGCGGCAACATGTCCGGCGTGATGCGGGTGCAACCGTCCGGGATCCCATTGGCAGGCACCACGATTTCAACCGTGCCGCCGACCGCTGCGGCGAGTGCCGCCAGGGTCGGTTGACCGAACAGCACACGCACGTCCGCCGCCAGATCGACCTGACGCATGCGCTCGATCAGTTTCACCGCCAGCAACGAGTGCCCGCCCAGTTCAAAGAAATGGTCGTGGCGACCGACCTGCTCCAGTTGCAGCAAGTCTTGCCAGATCTTCGCGATGGCAATCTCGACCTCGCCTTGGGGGGCTTCATAGGCGCGACTGACCACCGAGGATTGATCCGGCACCGGCAGCGCCTGACGGTCCAACTTGCCGTTGGTGGTCAACGGGAATGACGTCAGGGTTACGAACGCGCTCGGCACCATGTAATCGGCCAGCGTTTCGAGGAGTTCGGCTCGCAGTTCGGCGGCCGTCAATTGCTCACCTTCCTTGGCAATCACATACGCCACCAGACGCTTGTCGCCGGTGTCCTGGCGGGCCAGCACCACGGCTTCGCGCACGCCGTTGCACGCGGCGAGTTTGGCCTGGATCTCGCCCAGTTCGATGCGGAAACCACGGATTTTCACCTGGTCATCGTTGCGCCCCAGGTATTCGACGCTGCCGTCCGCCAGCCAGCGACCGAGGTCGCCGGTGCGGTACATCCGCGCGCCTGGCTCGGCGCTGAACGGGTTGTCGAGGAAGCGTTCGGCGGTGAGTTCGTCGCGGTTCAAATAGCCCCGCGCCACACCGGCGCCACCGACGTACATTTCGCCGATCACGCCGACCGGCACTGGCTCACGCTGGGGATCCAGCACGTACAGTTGCAGGTCGGGAATGCGCCCGCCAATCGGGCTCACGCCGATCAATTGCGCATCGGCCGCGTCGAGGGCGCGATAGGTCACGTGCACCGTGGTTTCGGTGATGCCGTACATGTTGACCAGTTGCGTGTGCGCGTTCTGCGCTCGGGCATACCAAGGCTTGAGAATCCCGGTTTCCAGGGCTTCGCCGCCGAAGATCACCTGGCGCAGACTGTGGCTCAGGTCGATTTCGCCCTGGGCCGCGATCAACTGGCGGAAGGCGCTCGGCGTCTGGTTAAGGATGGTCACCCCGGCTTCGCACAACAGCTCATAGCAGTATTGCGGCGAGCGGCTCACCAGTTGCGGCACCACCAGCAACTGGCCGCCGTGGGTCAGCGCGCCCCAGATTTCCCAGACCGAGAAATCGAAGGCGAAGGAATGGAACAGCGCCCACACGTCCTGCGGGCCGAAGTTGAACCACGGCTGGGTCGCCGAGAACAGCCGCGCGACGTTGCGGTGTTCGATCATCACGCCTTTGGGCAGACCGGTGGAGCCGGAGGTGTAGATCACGTAGGCCAGATGCGCCGAGGTCAGGCCCGGAATGTCCGGGTTGTGTTGCGCGGGCGGCGCTTCGTGGCTGGCTTCGATCAGGTCGAGCAGCAGCGTCGGGATGTTCATTTGCGGCAGCTGATCGCGCAACGGCAACTGGGTCAGCAGTGCCACCGGGGCGCTGTCGTAGAGCATGTAGGCGATGCGCTCGGCCGGGTAAGCCGGGTCCAGCGGCACGTAACCGGCACCGGATTTCAGGATGCCCAGCAGGCCGACAATCATTTCCAGACCGCGCTCGACGCAGATCGCCACCCGATCATCCGGGCGCACGCCGAGTGCCAGTAAACGATGGGCCATCTGGTTGGCGCGGGCGTTGAGTTCGCCGTAGGTCAGGCTCAGGTCTTCATAGACCACGGCCACGGCGTCGGGCTGCGCGGCGGCCCGGGCTTCGAATTGGTGGTGGATCAGCGCGTCATGTTCATAGAGAACGTCGGTGGTGTTCCAGGTTTCGAGCAACTGCTCTCGCTCGGCGGCTGGCAGCACGGTCAACGCCTGCAGTGGGGTGTGCGGCGCGATTTCCAGCGCTGCGACCAGATTCTCCAGCGCAACTTGCATGTACCCGCAAATACGCTCGGCGCCGATCGGTTGGGCGACCAAAGCAGTCAGGTGAAAGGCTTCACCCAAGTCGTCGACGTTCAACGTCAACGGGTAATTGGTGCGTTCGTCGCCACCCAGCGCCGCGATGCCTTGCCATGCGGACATGGCTTCCTCGGTGACTTCGCCAGAGCTGTGCCGGTAGTTGAGCAACGCACTGAACAGCGGCGTCGGCGCGGTCACACCGCTGCAACGCTGGGCCAGGGCCAGCGAAGCGTGTTCGTGGCCGAGCAACGCGGTGAGCCGCGCATGGGTCGTCTTGACCCCGGCTTTCACGCCTTGGGCCCCGACATCAACGCGCAATGGCAAGGTGTTGATGAACATCCCCAGCGCCCGATCCGCGCCGTCGCCGGCTTGCAAACGGCCCAGCAGCACAGTGCCGAACACCACGTCCTGTTTGCCGGACACCTTGCCCAGCACTTGCGCCCAGGCCAGGTGCACCAGGCTGGCGGCGCTCACACCGAGCTGCCGCGCCTGGGCCCGCAGGCGTTTGGACAGCGCCAGATCCACAGGCTGACGCGCCTCGTCGATGCCATGCCCGTCGCCCTGCACATCCTGCAGGCCGAATGGCAGTGTTGGCTCGTCGACTTCACCAAGCATCTCGCGGAAGAACGCCTCGTGATCATCGGCGCTCAGACCGAATTTCGCCTGGGCCACATAGTTGCGGTACGGCATTGCTTCGCCGAGCTGATCGTCCTGACCCAGCAGGTGCAGTTGCATTTCGTGCTGCATCACGTCCAGCGCGGTGTGGTCCAGCGCCAAATGATGGAACAGCAGGATCGCCACCCAGCGGTTTTGCGCTGCATCGTGGGCGTACGCCAGGTGCATCAGTGGCGCGTGACGCAGGTCGAGGCGGTAGTGCCGCGCATCGAAACGCGTGCCCAGTTGCGTGGAAACATCGCCGGCAGCCGGGTCGAGTTCGATGTGTTCCGGGGTCAGCAGGACGTCGCGCCAAACCACTTGCACCGGCTCATCGAGCCCTTCCCAGACCACGGAGGTGCGCAGAATGTCGTGGCGACCGATAACCACCTGCAAGGCCTGGACGAACGCGTCGAAACGCTCGCGGCTGTCGAAGGCGAATTGCGTTTGCAAAACGTACGGGTCGCCCTGCTCGGCGGCCAAGTGGTGATAGAGGATGCCTTCCTGTAGCGGCGCCAGCGGGTAGATGTCCTGCACATTGCGGGAACCGCCGGGGACGGTGGCGACGATGCGGTCGATGGTTTCCTGGGTCAGAGTCGCGAGGGGCAGCAAGTCCGGGGTGATGTGTTCGCAGTCCAGCGGAATCAGGTTCGCCGGAACCGTTATTTCCTTGCCGCTGCCGATCGCCGCCGCCAGTGCCGCCAGGGTCGGCTGACTGAACAGCACACGCACATCGGCGCTCAATTCGGCTTGGCGCATGCGCTCGATCAGCGTCACCGCCAGCAGCGAATGGCCACCGAGTTCGAAGAAGTGGTCGTGACGACCCACCCGTTCAACTTTGAGTACGTCGGCCCACAGGCGTGCAAGGGTTTCCTCGACGTCGCCCTGGGGCGCCTCGTATTCACGGCTGGCGTAGGCGTCTGCGTCTGGCGCCGGCAGCGCGCGGCGATCGAGTTTGCCGTTGGCGGTCAGCGGAAACAGGTCCAACACCACGAAGGCGCTGGGCACCATGTAGTCAGCCAGCGAAGCGGCCAGTTCGGCGCGCAGGTCTTGTACTGACAGGCTTACGCCTTGTTGGGCTATCACATAACCCACCAGGCGTTTTGGCCCTGATTCGTCCTGTCGCGCCAGCACCACGGCGTCTTTCACGCCGGCACACTGGCCCAATCGCGCCTCGATCTCGCCCAGTTCAATACGGAAACCACGGATTTTCACCTGGTCATCGTTACGGCCCAGGTATTCCACGTTGCCATCCGGCAGCCAGCGACCGAGGTCGCCGGTGCGGTAGAGCAAGGCTTGCGGCGCAGTGCTGAACGGGTCCGCCAAAAACTTCTCGGCGGTCAGCTCGGGGCGATTCAGATAACCTTTGGCCACGCCGTCGCCGCCGATATACAACTCGCCCGCGACGCCAATTGGCACCGGGCTGCCCTGTGGGTCCAGCAGATAAAGCCGCGTATTGCCCACCGGGCGACCAATCGGGATGCTGCCCTCGCCGGCTTTCCTGATTTCGTAGGTCGCGGAGAATGTGGTGGCTTCCGTCGGGCCGTAGCCGTTGAGCAGATGCTGCGGTGCGCCGTCTTTCAATACACGGCTGATGACTGCCGGGTCGAGCACGTCGCCACCGACGATCAGGTAGCGCAACTGGCCGAACACCGGCAGCAAATCGGCGGCGTATTGATGGAACAGACCCGCCGTCATCCACAACACGCTGATTTTCTGCTCAAGCAACAATGCGCTGAAGCGTTCTTGCGAGAGCAACACATCCTGCTCGACGATCACCACGCTACCGCCATTGAGCAACGGCGCCCAGACGTCGAGGGTGCTGGCGTCGAAGGCCGGGTTCGAGGCGAAGGCCACCCGGTCCTGGGCGTTGAATTCGGCGTAGCCGTTGTTGATCACCAAGCGGTTGATCGCCCGGTGCGGGACCAAAACGCCCTTTGGCGTACCGGTCGAGCCCGAGGTGTACATGATGTAGGCCGGCGCTTCGCTGGACTGTGGCAGTTGCGGGTCAGCGGTCAGGTTATCGAGGGCAACGGTGTCCAGATCCACGCGCACCGCGTCTTCGGGCACCGTCGTTGCGCTCAGCGTCAGCACAATCGCTGCCCCGCTGTCCTGCACCATAAAGCCCTGGCGTTCAATCGGCGCGCTGATGTCCAGCGGCACATACACCGCGGCACATTTGAGGATCGCCAACTGGCTGACCAACAGCTCAAGGGAACGCTCCAGCAGAATCGCCACGCGATCCCCCGGTTGTACACCGAGGCTGATCAGGTGGTGGGCCAGTTGATTGGCCCGGATGTTGAGTTCGTTGTACGTGAGGCTTTGCGTGTCATGAACCGCCGCTGTGGCTTGCGGAGCCGCCAGAACCTGCGCTTCAAACAGTCCATGAACGGTCTGGTCCTGCGGGTAGCTGCGTGTCGTGGCGTTAAAGTCCACCAGCAGTTGCTCGCGCTCGGCAGGCGGCAGGATCGGCAGGCTGAGCAGCGCGGTGTTTGGCGCCTGCTCCAACGCATCAACCAAATGTTCCAGCGCGGTATTCAGGTAGGCACAGATTCGCTTGGCGCCGATTTGCGGCATCGCCAGCGCCGTCACGCGGAAGCCTTCGCCCAGATCGTCCACCGACAGGGTCAGCGGGTAATTGGTGCGTTCTTCGTTGCTCAGGGATTCGATCCCCTCCCACGCCGTCAGGGTTTCGCTTGAATGCGCATGGGCGGCGCTGTGGCGGTAATTGAGCAAGGCGCTGAACAACGGCAATGGCGCGACCACGCCGCTGCAACGCTGCGCCAGGGCCAGCGAGGCATGTTCGTGCCCGAGCAAACCGCTCAACCGCGCGTGGGTGGCTTTTACCCCGTCGCGCACGCCGAGTTCGCCGAGGCTGACCCGTAGCGGCAAGGTGTTGATGAACATCCCCAACGCCCGTTCCGCGCCCTCGCCGCCCAGCATCCGGCCCATCAGCACGGTGCCGAACACCACGTCTTCACGACCCGACACCCGACCCAGCACTTGCGCCCAGGCCAGGTGATGCAGGCTCGCGGCGCTCACGCCCAACTGACGGGCCTGGGCCCGCAGACGGCGGCTCAGGTCGGCGCTGAGGTCCAGCGCGGATTCTTCAATATCACTGCCGTCGCCGCGCACATCCTGCAAACCGAACGGCAAGGTCGGCTCGTCGATATCGCCGAGCATGTCACGGAAGAACCCTTCGTGCTCCTCGCGGCTGACGCCCAGGCGCGCCTGGCCGACATAGTTACGATACGGCACCGCGTCGCCCAATTGGTCGGCCTGCCCCAACAGATGCGCCTGCATTTCCTGCTGCACCACTTCCAGCGCGACGTGATCGAGGGCCATGTGGTGGAACAGCAGCATGGCGACCCAACGCTGGTTGGGGACGTCCTGGCTGAACGCGATGCGCATCAACGGCGCCTGCTGCATATCGAGTCGGTAATGCAGTGTGTCGAACTGTGCGCGCAAGCGATCGGCAATCTCGCCTTCACCGGCGTCAAATTTGATTTCCTCGACCGCCAGTTGCGCCTTGCGCCACACCACTTGCACCGGCTCGTCGAGGCCTTGCCACACCACCGAGGTGCGCAGGATGTCATGGCGGTCGATCACGCCTTGCAGGGCATGGGCGAAGGCGTCCAGACGCTCGCGATCGGCGACGGTGAACGTGGCTTTGAGCACATAGGGGTCGCCCTGAGACGCGGCGATGTGGTGGTAGAGAATACCTTCCTGCAACGGCGCCAACGGGTAGATGTCCTGCACGTTACGCGCGCCGCCCGAGACAGTGGCGACGATGCGGTCGATGGCGTCCTGGTCGAGTTTGACCAGGGTCAGCATGTCCGGGGTGATGTGGGTGCAGCCCAGGCGAATATTGTTCGCCGGTACGACGATTTCGTTATCGCCACCCACCGCAGCAGCCAGGGCTGCCAGGGTTGGTTGGCCGAACAGTACGCGAATATCTGCCGACAGGCCGAGCTGGCGCATGCGGCCGACCAGGCTGACGGCCAGCAGCGAGTGGCCGCCGAGTTCGAAGAAATGGTCGTGGCGGCCGACTTGTGGCAGGCCGAGCAGGTCTTGCCAGATGTGTGCGAGGGCGATTTCGACTTCGCCGACCGGGGCTTCGTAAGTGCGGGTGATGACGGCGGCTGAATCCGGGGCTGGCAAGGCTTTGCGGTCGAGTTTGCCGTTGGGCGTCAGGGGCAGCTTGTCGAGATGGACGTAGGCGGCCGGGATCATGTAGTCCGGCAGTTGGGTTTGCAGGTGACGGCGGAGTGCGTCGATGTCCAGCGATGCTTGTGCGGTGTAATAGGCGACCAGGCGTTTTTCACCCGGCACGTCTTCGCGGGCCAGCACCACGGTTTCGTGGATGTCGGCGTGTTGCGCGAGTTTGGCTTCAATCTCGCCGAGTTCGATGCGGAAGCCGCGGATTTTGACTTGATCGTCATTGCGGCCGAGGTATTCGATGTTGCCGTCGGGGAGGTAGCGGCCCAAGTCGCCGGTACGATACATGCGGGCGTTGGTGCGGAATGGGTCGGTGAGAAAGCGTTCGGCGGTCAGGTCGTCGCGGTTCAGATAGCCGCGAGCCACGCCGGCGCCGCCGATGTAGATTTCACCCGGCACGCCTAAAGGAACCGGTTGTTGGTGTTCATCCAGCAAGTAGAACTGGGTGTTGGCCACGGGTTTGCCGATGTGTGCGGCGAAACCGTCTTCGCGGTCCATCGAGACCCAACTTGAGTAGGTCGTGGTTTCCGAGGGGCCATAGAGGTTGCACAGGCGCTGGACGCCAGTTTGTTCAAACAGGCTTTCTACCAGGCTGCGTTTGAGCGCTTCACCGGCGACGTTGACCGTGTGCACTTTGGCGCTGAGACCCCCGGATTCCAGCAACGCTTTGAGCGCCGACGGCACGGTGTTGATCAGGGTGATGTCGTGGCGCAGTTCCAGCACATTAGTGACGACATCAATGCTGCCGCCGGACGTCAGCGGCGCGAAGCATTCATAGACCGCCAAGTCGAAGTTCAAAGAAGTCGAGAACAGCGTTTTCGCCAAGGTTTCGCTGTTGAATGAGCGATGCGCCCAGGTCAAGAAGTTCACGGTATTGCGGTGTTCGATCATCACGCCTTTCGGCAAACCGGTCGAACCCGAGGTGTAGATCACGTAAGCGAGATGCGCCGACGTCAGCCCTTCAATTAAAGGATTGGCGACGGATTCGTCCTGCCAAATGCCGCTATCCAGGTCGATGACCGGCATCGAAGCTTCGGCCAACAAGCCCAGTGTAGAAGCTTGCGCCAACACCACCGCCGGCGCGCTGTCCTCCAGCATGTAGGCAATCCGATCCAGCGGATACGCCGGATCCAGCGGCACGTAACCGCCACCCGCCTTCAAAATCGCCAGCAACCCAACGACCATCTCCGCCGAACGCTCAACACAAATCGCCACCCGCGAATCAGGTTTTACACCCTGCCCGCGCAGGTAATGCGCCAAGCGGTTCGCCCGTTCATTCAGCTCGCGATAACTCAGGTGTTTTAATCCATGAACCACCGCCACCGCATCCGGCGTCCGCTCAACCTGAGCCTCAAACAACCCATGAACCGTCTCGTCCAGCGGATACAACGCCTCAGTCGCATTGAACCCAACCAACAATTGCTCACGTTCCAACACCGGCAAAATCGGCAACCGATACAACGCAGCCTGCGGCGTCTGCTCCAGCGCCAACACCAACCCTTCCAGCGCCGCCTGCATATACGCGCAAACCCGCGCCGCCCCAACCTGCGCGGCTACCAACACCGTCAACTTGAAGCCGTTACCCAAATCATCCACGTTCAACGTCAGCGGATAGTTGGTGCGTTCCTCACCACTCAGCACTTGCATGCCACGCCACGCGTCCACGGCCTGGGCTGATACCGCGCCCGTCGCACTGTGGCGGTAGTTGAGCAGCGCGCTGAACAGCGGCAACGGCGCCAATACGCCGCTGCAACGTTGCGCCAATGCCAGCGAGGCATGCTCATGGCCCAGCAATGCGGTCAGCCTTGCATGAGTCGCCTTGACCCCGGCTTTCACACCTTGGGCGCCAACATCCACCCGCAACGGCAAGGTATTGATAAACATCCCCAGCGCCCGGTCGGCACCGTCGCCGCCCTGCATCCGGCCCATCAGCACCGTACCGAACACCACGTCCTGCTTGCTCGACACCTTGCCCAGCACCTGGGCAAACGCGAGGTGAACCAGGCTCGCCGCGCTGACGCCGAGTTGGCGCGCTTGAGCTCGTAATCGCAGGTCCAGCGCCGTCTCGACAAACCGGGCATGTTCTTCGATATCCCGGCCATCGCCCTGCACATCCTGCAAACCGAACGGCAGCGTCGGCTCGTCGATATCACCAAGCATCTCGCGGAAAAACGCTTCGTGCTCCTCGCGACTGACACCAAGTCGCGCCTGGGCCACATAGTTGCGATACGGCACGGCGTCGGTGAGTTGATCCGCGTCACCCTGCAAGTACGCCTGCATCTCGTGCTGCACCACTTCCATGGCGGTGTGGTCCAGCGCCATATGGTGGAACAGCAGCGTCGCGACAATGCGCTGATTCGCTTCATCCTGCGCGAAAGCCAGGCGCATCATCGGGGCCTGGCTGACGTCGAGCCGGTGATGGCGCGGGTCGAAGCGCTGGCTCAACTGCGCCACGGCATCGCCGGCCGCCGGGTCGAGAGTGACCTGTTCAAGGTGCAACTTCGCTTCGCGCCAGACCACTTGGGCCGGGGTTTCCAGGCCATCCCACACCACGCCCGTGCGGAGGATGTCGTGGCGATCGATCACCACCTGCAGCGCTTGAATGAACGCGTCGAGACGTTCCTGGTTTTCGAACGCGAACTGGGTCTGCAATACGTACGGATCGCCCTGCTCGGCGGCCAAATGGTGATAAAGGATGCCTTCCTGCAACGGCGCCAACGGGTAGATGTCCTGCACGTTGCGCGCACCGCCGGGGACGGTCGCGACAATGCGGTCGATGGTGTCCTGGGTCAGGGAAGCGAGGGGCAGCAAGTCCGGGGTGACGTGCGTGCAGTCGAGCGGAATCAGGTTCACCGGAACGCTGACTTCCTTGCCGCTACCCACAGCGGCGGCCAATGCCGCCAAAGTGGGTTGGCTGAACAGGATGCGCACATCGGCGCTCAATTCAGCCTGGCGCATGCGCTCGATCAGCGTCACCGCCAGCAACGAATGACCGCCGAGTTCGAAAAAGTGATCGTGACGACCGACGCGTTCAACCTTGAGTACGTCGGCCCACAGGCGTGCGAGGGTTTCCTCGACTTCACCTTGTGGCGCTTCGTACTCGCGACTGGCGTAAGCGTCCGCGTCCGGGGCCGGCAATGCGCGGCGGTCGAGCTTGCCATTGGCGGTCAGCGGGAAGGTTTCCAGCACCACGAAGGCGCTCGGCACCATGTACTCGGCCAGCGCGGCGACCAGTTCGGCGCGCAGGTCTTGCGCTGACAGGTTCACGCCGGGCTCGGCAATCACATAGCCGACCAGCCGTTTGGGGCCTGCTTCGTCCTGCCGCGCCAGGACCACGGCGTCTTTCACCCCCGCGCACTCGCTCAACCGGGTCTCGATTTCGCCCAGTTCGACGCGGAAACCACGGATCTTCACCTGATCGTCATTACGACCCAGGTATTCCACATTGCCGTCCGCCAGCCAACGGGCCAGGTCACCGGTGCGATAAAGCAAAGCGCTTGGGTCTGCGCTGAACGGGTCGGCGACAAACTTCTCGGCGGTCAACTCGGGACGGTTCAAATACCCTTTGGCCACGCCGTCGCCACCGATATACAACTCGCCCGCCACACCGACGGGCGCTGGCCGCTGGTAGGCGTCCAGCACATAAACCCGGGTGTTGCCGACCGGGCGACCAATCGGAATGCTGCCCTCGCCCACGGCCTTGATTTCATAGGTCGTGGTGAACGTGGTCGCTTCCGTCGGGCCGTAGCCATTGAGCAGGTGTTGCGGTGCGCCTTCTTTCAAAACACGACCAATGACAGCCGGATCGAGCACATCGCCGCCGACAATCAGGTAACGCAATTGACCAAACACCGACATCAAACCAGCGGCGTATTGATGGAACAAACCGGCGGTCATCCACAACACGCTGATCTTTTGCTCCAGCAGCAGCGCGCGAAAACGTTCTTGGGACAACAGCACATCCTGCTCGACGATCACCACGCAACCGCCATTGAGCAGCGGTGCCCAGACGTCGAGGGTGCTGGCGTCGAAGGCCGGGTTCGAGGCAAACGCCACGCGATCCTCGGCGTTGAAGTCGGCGTAGCCGTTGTTGATCACCAGTCGGTTGATCGCTCGGTGTGGGACCAAAACGCCCTTCGGCGTGCCGGTCGAGCCCGAGGTGTACATGACGTAGGCCGGCGATTCGCTGGACTGTGGCAGGTGCGGGTCAGTAGCCAAGTCATCGAGCAAAACGGTGTCCAGGTCCACGCGTCGAGCGCCTTCGGATACGGATTCCGTGCTCAACGTGAGCACCATTCGTGCCCCGCTGTCCTGCACCATGAAATCCTGACGCTCAATCGGCGCACTGATGTCCAGCGGCACGTAGACCGCAGCACATTTGAGTACGGCCAACTGGCTGATCAGTAATTCAAGGGATCGCTCCAGCAAAATCGCCACGGATTCGCCCGGTCGCACACCGAGGTCTACAAGGTAATGAGCCAGGCCATTGGCCCTGGCGTTGAGTTCACGATAAGTCAGGCGTTGCCCGTTGTGGATCGCCGCTGTCGCATCGGGATGCGCCAGAACCTGCGCTTCAAACAGCCCATGCACGGTCCGATCCTGCGGATAGCTGCGCGTGGTCGCATTGAAATCCAGCAACACGTGCTGACGCTCGGCGTCCGGCAAAATGCTGAGCTGATGCAGCGGCAACTCCGGCGTCTGCTCCAGCGCCCGGGCCAGTCCTGCCAGCGCGGTCAGCATGTAGTCGCCGACCCGTTGCGCACCGATTTCGGCCAACGCCAGCACGCTCAGGCTGAACCCTTCGCCGAGGTCATCCACCGACAAGGTCAACGGATAATTGGTGCGCTCCTCACCGCCCAGCGACTGCAATCCCGCCCACGCTTTCAGCGACTCCGTGGTCGGCACCTGCGCGGTGCCACTGTGGCGATAATTGAGCAGCGAACCGAACAACGGAGCCGGTGCCGGCACCCCGCTGCAACGCTGGGCCAGTGCCAGCGAGGCGTGTTCATGGCCGAGCAGCGCCGCGAGGTCGGCATGGGTGGCTTTGACGCTGTCCCGCGCGCCCTGCCCGGCCAGTTTCACCCGCAACGGCAGGGTATTGATGAACATGCCCAAGGCCCGATCCGAACCATCGCCGCCCTGCATCCGGCCCATCAGCACGGTGCCGAACACCACATCTTCACGGCCCGAAACACACCCCAACACCCGCGCCCATGCCAAGTGATGCAGGCTCGCGGCGCTCACGCCCAACTGCCGGGCCTGGGCGCGCAGGCGCAGGCTGAGGGAGGCATCGACCGACAGATGCACCTCTTCGATGACCGGCTCGAGTTCGGGCACATCCGCCAAGCCGAAGGGCAAGGTCGGCTCATCGACCTCGCCCAGCATGTCGCGGAAAAACGCCTCATGCGCATCGCGGCCAACACCCAACCGTACCTGCGCCACGTAGTTACGAAACGGCATCGCGGCGGGCAACGCGTCGCCCTCGCCGAGCAGGAACGCCTGCATTTCATGCTGCACCAGTTCCAGTGCCGCGTGGTCCAGGGCCATGTGATGGAACAACAGAATCGCGACCCAACGGTTGTGCTCAAGGTCCTGGGCGCAGACCAGGCGCATCAGCGGCGCCCGGCCCACGTCCAGACGATGCTGGCGGGTGTCGAAGCGCTGGCGCAGTTGCCCGAGGATGTCGCCTTGGGTCGGGTCGAGCGCTAATTCTTCCAAAGGCAGGGTTGCCGCGTGCCAGACCACTTGCACCGGCTCGTCGAGCCCTTCCCACACCACCGAAGTGCGCAGGATGTCGTGACGATTGATCACGCCTTGCAAGGCCTGGGTAAAGTGTTCGAGGTGCGAACGCTGCTCGGCGCCGAACAGCGCCTGCAACACGTACGGGTCGCCCTGCTCGGCGGCGAGGTGATGGTAAAGAATGCCTTCCTGCAACGGCGCGAGCGGGTAGATGTCCTGCACATTGCCGGCGCCACCGGGCACGGTTTCAACGATGCGGTCGATTTCGGCCTGACTCAGGCTGGCCAGGGGCAGCATGTCCGGGGTTATGCGGAACGCCGGGCTGAGCCAGTCGCCGCCATTTTTCGTAACCAGCGCGATCAACTCGTTCTTATGCACGCCAAGACTGTCCCACAGCGCGCTGTCCAGCCCTTCGTCATCGCCCAGGATCACAAGGTCGCCATCATCCAGTTGGAGACGGATCGGGTGCAGAGAAAGAACGGCCATCAAATCGCTGAATTGCATCGAAGAACCTGCTTTGTGAATTCGGGGGTGGTTGACGATGAAAAATGTGCTTTTCAGATACGGCGTGGCGCCTGAACGCGGGAATCGGCAGCGTTTCAGGGGCCGAGGGCGGCGCTTGGGTCAGGGCTTTGAATGAATATCGGGTCAAAAGCGATCGCTGATCGGGAGTGGTCTACTCGCAGCAATGACGCCCTTTACTGGTCGAAAAAATTAGAACATTCGAGGCCGAATGTCTGTCATGGGAAGCAGGGACAAGCCCTGGCGTCGATCGGTGTGGATTTGTGCAAAGGCAGGCAATCCGATGGGAGAACCCCATCGGATCGGGATCGCGAATGAATCAGATACGGCGTTTGCGCGTGAGCGCGGGGATGGTCGTCAGTGGTACGTCAACCCGTTGCACCTGGCCCACGGCCGCCGCCACCGACGCCAGTGTCGGCGCACCGAACAGCACGCGGACATCGGCTTCCATGTTGTCCTGGCGCATGCGCTCGATCAGGCTGACCGCCAACAGCGAATGCCCGCCCAGTTCAAAGAAGTGGTCGTGACGCCCCACCCGTTCGACTTTCAGCAGCTCCGCCCACAACACCGCGAGTTTCGTCTCGATGTCGCCCACCGGGGCTTCATAGTGACGGGTGGAATAGGCGCTGCTGTCGGGTGCCGGCAGGGCTTTTCGATCGAGTTTGCCGTTGGGGGTCAGCGGCAAGTTGTCGAGGTGGACGTAGGCTGCCGGGATCATGTAGTCCGGGAGTTGCGCTTGCAGATGGCGGCGTAATGTGTCGATGTCGAGGGTTGCCTGGGCGGTGTAGTACGCGACCAGGCGTTTTTCGCCGGGCACGTCTTCCCGGGCGAGGATGACGGTTTCGTGGATGTCCTCGTGTTGGGTGAGTTTGGCTTCGATCTCGCCGAGTTCGATGCGGAAGCCGCGGATTTTGACCTGGTCGTCGTTGCGGCCGAGGTATTCGATGTTGCCGTCGGGCAGGTATCGGCCCAGATCGCCCGTACGGTACATCCGGGCATTGGTGCGGAATGGATCGTTAAGGAAGCGTTCGGCAGTCAGGTCGTCGCGGTTCAGGTAACCCCGCGCCACGCCCGCGCCGCCGATGTAGATTTCACCCGGCACGCCCAAAGGAACCGGTTGTTGGTGTTCATCCAGCAAATAGAACTGGGTGTTGGCCACAGGTTTGCCGATGTGCGCGGCGAAACCATCCTCGCGGTCCATCGAGACCCAACTTGAATAAGTCGTGGTTTCCGAGGGGCCGTAGAGGTTGCACAGACGTTGAACCTGAGTTTGTTCGAACAGGTTTTCCACGAGGCTGCGTTTGAGCGCTTCACCGGCGACATTGACCGTGAGCACGTTTTTGCTGAGGCCGCCGGATTCCAGCAAGGCTTTAAGCGCGGACGGCACGGTGTTGATCAGGGTGATGTCGTCTCGCGGTTCCAATACGTTGGTCACGACATTGATGCTGCCGCCCGAGGTCAGCGGCGCGAAGCATTCGTAGACCGCCAGGTCGAAGTTCAGCGAGGTCGCGAACAGCGTTTTCGCCAAGGTTTCGCTGTTGAATGAGCGATGCGCCCAGGTCAGGAAATTCACGGTATTGCGGTGTTCGATCATCACGCCTTTCGGCAAACCGGTCGAACCCGAGGTGTAGATCACATAGGCCAGATGCGCAGACGTCAGACCTTCAATCACAGGATTGGAGACGGATTCGTCCTGCCAAGTGCTGCTATCGAGATCGATAACCGGCATCGAAGCTTCACTCAGAAGCCCGAGCGTCGAAGCCTGCGCCAACACCACGGCCGGCGCACTGTCCTGCAACATGTAGGCAATCCGATCCAGCGGATACGCAGGATCCAGCGGCACATAACCGCCGCCCGCCTTCAAAATCGCCAACAACCCGACGACCATGTCCGCCGAACGCTCAACACAAATCGCCACTCGCGAATCCGGTTGCACACCCTGCCCGCGCAGGTAATGCGCCAAGCGGTTCGCCCGCTCATTCAGCTCGCGATAACTCAGACGCTGTTCGCCATAGACCACCGCCACAGCATCCGGCGTCCGCTCAACCTGCGCCTCAAACAACCCATGAACCGTCTCGTCCAGCGGATACAACGCCTCAGTGGCATTGAACCCGAGCAACACCTGATCACGCTCCGACGCCGGCAAAATCCGCAAGCCATGCAGCGGCGCCTTCGGCCCATGCTCCAACGCCTGCACCAGGCTTTCCAGCGCAGTCTGTACATAGCCGCAGATACGCTGCGCACCGATCCGCGCCGGGGTCATGACCGTGAAGCTGAACCCCTCGCCCAAGTCGTTCACCGACAAGGTCAGTGGATAGTTGGTGCGCTCTTCGCCGCTGAGCATCTCGATCCCGCTCCAGGCCGACAGCGCCTCGGTCGAGGCCGTCGCGGACGCATGGCGGTAGTTGAGCAAGGCGCTGAACAGCGGCGTCGGTGCTTCCACGCCGCTGCAACGTTGCGCCAGCGCCAGGGAAGCGTGCTCGTGCCCCAGCAGCGCGGTCAGGCGTGCATGGGTGGCCTTGACGCCGTCCCGCACGCTTTGCGCGCCCAGCGTCACCCGCAACGGCAAGGTGTTGATGAACATCCCCAGCGCCCGGTCGGCGCCTTCACCGCCCTGCATGCGGCCGATCAGCACCGTGCCGAACACCACATCGTCCTTGCCCGAGATCTTGGCCAGCACCTGGCCCCAGACCAAGTGATACAGGCTCGCCGCACTCACGCCGAGCTGCCGGGCCTGCAGGCGCAAACGGCGACTGAGGTCGGCGTCCACGTCCTGGCGAAGGTCCTCGATACCGCTGCCATCCCCTTGCACATCCTGCAATCCGAACGGCAACGTCGGCTCATCGACATCGGCGAGCATGTCGCGGAAAAACGCTTCGTGTTTTTCTCGACTGACACCCAATCGGGCCTGAGCCACGTAGTTGCGGTACGGCACCGACGCCGCCAGACGTTGCCCCTGGCCGAGCATATGCGCCTCGATTTCCGAGGCCAGCACCGCCAAGGAGGTGGCGTCGTCGACCAGGTGATGGAACAGCAGCATGCCGATCCAGCGCTGGTTCGCGTTGTCCTCGGCATACGCGATACGCATCATCGGCGCCTGACGAATATCCAGGCGATAGTGGCGCGGGTCGAAACGCTCGTGCAGTTGCGTGGCGATGTCGCCGTCCGCCGGGTCTAGCGCCACGGCCTCAACGGCCAGCGGCGCATCGCGCCAGACCACCTGCACCGCTTCGGCCAGGCCTTCCCATTGCACGCCGGTACGCAAAATGTCGTGACGGGCGACCACGGCTTGCAGCGCCTGACTGAAACCTTCCAGACGGGCAAAGCTGTCGAAACCGAACACCACGTATTGCAAGTACGGATCGCCCTGGGCCGCGGCGAGGTGGTGATACAAAATCCCTTCCTGCAACGGCGCCAGCGGATAGATGTCCTGCACATTGCGTGCGCCACCGGGCACTCGCGCGACAATCTGATCAATCGCCGATTGATCCAGTTGGACCAGGGGCAGCATGTCCGGGGTGATCCGTTCACAACCGTCCGGGATGCCGTTGACCGGCACCTCGATCTCGCTGCTACCGCCCACGGCCGCCGCCAGCGCCATCAGCGTTGGCTGGCCGAACAGCACGCGCACGTCGGCGCTCAATCCGGCCTGACGCATCTGCTCGATCAGCTTCACCGCCAGCAGAGAGTGCCCGCCCAGTTCAAAGAAATGATCGTGACGCCCGACCTGCTCGACGTTGAGCAGTTCGCTCCAGAGCTGCGCCAGGGTGGTTTCCACTTCACCCTGGGGAGCTTCGTAACCACGGCTGATCACCGAATCCGCGTCCGGCGCCGGTAGCGCCTTGCGATCCAGTTTGCCGTTCGGGGTGAGCGGCAATGCATCGAGATACACGTAGGCTGCCGGGATCATGTGTTCCGGCAACTGGACTTGCAGGTAGGCACGCAGGGTCTCGATGTCGAGGGTTTCGCCCGTTGTCGGTGTTGTGTAATAGGCCACCAGGCGTTTGTCGCCGCTGGCGTCCTCACGGGCCAGCACCACCGCTTCCGCGACCGCTGGGTGCTCGGCGAGACGGGCTTCGATCTCACCCAGTTCGATGCGGAAACCGCGAATCTTGACCTGATCGTCGTTGCGGCCGAGGTAGACGATATTGCCATCCGCCAGGTAGCGGCCCAAGTCGCCGGTGCGGTACATCCGGGCATTCGGCTTGGTGCTGAACGGGTCGCGAAGGAAGCGTTCGACCGTCAGTTCCGGACGATGCAGATAGCCCCGCGCGACTTGAACGCCAGCGATGTAGATCTCCCCCGCCACGCCCATCGGCACAGGCTGTTGGTGGGCATCGAGCAGGTAGATTTGCGTGTTGGCCACCGGTTTGCCAATCGGCGTGCTGTCCGGCGTATCAGGGCCGGCGCAGCTCCATGCGGTGACATCGACGGCGGCTTCGGTTGGGCCGTAGAGGTTGTGCAACTCAGTGGCTGGCAGTTGCAGCTTGAAGCGTCGAACCAGTTGACCCGGCAGCGCCTCGCCGCTGCACATCACCCGCACCAGGCCTTTGCAATCGCTGACATCGCCTGCGGCCAGGAACACATCCAGCATCGACGGCACAAAGTGCAGCGTGGTGATGCCTTCGGTTTGGATCACTTCGCGCAGGTACGCCGGTTCGCGATGACCGCCCGGACGCGCCATGACCAGGCGTGCACCGGTGAACAGCGGCCAGAAGAACTCCCAGACCGAGACGTCGAAGCTGAATGGTGTTTTTTGCAGCACGGCGTCCGCAGGTGTCAGTTGGTATTCGTCCTGCATCCACAACAAGCGGTTAACCACCCCGCCGTGTTCGTTCATCACACCTTTGGGCATCCCGGTCGATCCGGAGGTGTAGATCACGTAGGCCAGGTTGTCTGATTTCAGGCCTTCTACGACAGGATCGGTGTTCGGCTGAATCGAGAAGCCGCCGCCGTCCAGCAACAAGACCAGTGCATCTGTCGCCGGCAGGCTGGCCTGCAAAGCACGTTGGGTCAGGACCACCGTCGGCGCACTGTTCTCCAGCATGTAGGCCAACCGATCAGCCGGATAATCCGGATCCAGCGGCACATACGCGGCGCCGGATTTCAGGATGCCCAACAGTCCCGCGACCATCTCCAGGCTGCGATCCACGCAAATTGCCACACGGTCATCCGGGCGGATGCCCAGTTCGATCAGGCGATGGGCAATCTGGTTGGCGCTGCGGTTCAGTTCGGCATACGTCCAGTGACTGTTTTCAAAGCTCACGGCAATCGCATCCGGGCCCGAAGTCACCTGCGCTTCGAACAACCCGTGCAAGGTCAGACCCTGCGGATACTCGACCGCCGTAGCGTTAAAGGTCTCCAGCAACTGCCGACGTTCGGCGTCCGGCAGGCTATCGAGTTGATGCAGCGGCGTGTCCGGCGCCTGCTCCAGTGCAATGACCAGACGCTCAAGCGCAAGCTGCATGTAATCGCCGATCCGCTGCGCATCGATCCCTTCCACCGCCTGAACCACCAGGCTGAAACCCAGGCCCTCGTCATCCACGGCCAGTGTCAGCGGGTAATTAGTGCGTTCCTCACCGCCCAACGCCTCGATGCCTTGCCAGGCCGAGACCATTTGTTCCGTGACTTCAGTCGCGCTATGGCGATAGTTGAGCATGGCGCTGAACAGCGGCGTCGGCGCGACCACGCCGCTGCAACGCTGGGCCAATGCCAGCGGCGCGTGTTCGTGACCGAGCAGGCCGGTCAGGCGCATATGCGTGGCTTTCACCGCAGCACCCGCACCTTGCCCGCCGAGGCTGACCCGCAACGGCAAGGTATTGATGAACATCCCCAGCGCGCGGTCGGCGCCCTCACCGCCCTGCATCCGCCCCAGCAGCACCGTGCCGAACACGACTTCGTCGCGGCCACTGACCCGCCCCAACACCTGGGCCCAGGCCAAATGCACCACGCTTGCCGCACTGACCCCGAGTTGCCGGGCCTGGGCACGCAGGCGTTGGCTCAAACCGGCATCAACCGCGCGTTTCACTTCAGTGACGCCGGTACCATCGCCCTGCACATCCTGCAAACCAAACGGCAGGGTCGGCTCATCGATATCGCCAAGCATCTCGCGGAAGAATGCTTCGTGCTGATCCTGGCTGACACCCAGCCGCGCCTGCGCCACGTAGTTGCGATACGGCACCGCAGCGCCCAAACGCTGCCCGTGACCGAGCAAATGCGCCTGCATTTCGTGTTCCAGGGTTTCCAGCGCCGTGTGGTCGAGCACCATATGGTGGAACAACAGCGTCGCGACCCAGCGCCGGTTAGCCACGTCCTCGGCGAACACCAGGCGTAGCATCGGCGCCTGACGCACATCGAGGCGGTAATGCCGGGCATCGAAATGCGCATACAACTGCTGGGCGACATCGCCGCTGGCCGGCTCAAACTGTTCGCACACCAGCGGTGCATGACGCCACACCACCTGCATCGGTTCCGCCAGTCCTTCCCAGGACATGGAGGTCCGGAGGATGTCATGGCGGTTGATCACCTGTTGCAGCGCTTGGGCGAAGTCATTGAAACGCGCACGGCTCTCAAAGCCGAATTGCGATTGCAGCACATAAGGATCGCCATGTTCCGCTGAGAGGTGGTGGAACAGGATGCCTTCCTGCAACGGCGCCAACGGGTAGATGTCCTGCACATTCGCGACGCCGCCGGGCACGCTCGCGACGATCCGGTCAATCGCCGACTGACTCAAGATCGCCAGCGGCAGCATGGCCGGGGTAATGCGCTCACACCCGTCGACGATCGCGTTGGCCGGCACCACCACTTCGGTGTGCCCGCCCACGGCGGCGGCCAGCGCCAACAGCGTCGGTTGGCTGAACAGCACCCGCACATCCACCGCCAGATCAACCTGGCGCATCCGTTCGATCAGGCGCATGGCCAACAGCGAATGCCCGCCCAGTTCAAAGAAATTATCGCGACGACCGACCTGCTCGACGTTCAGCAGGTCCGCCCACAAACCCGCCAGGGTCTGCTCGATCTCACCTTGCGGCGCTTCGTAGGCCTGGCTTGCGAAGGCGTCGGCTTGTGGCGCGGGCAGCGCTTTGCGATCGATCTTGCCATTGAGGGTCAGGGGGAATATCGGCAGGATCACGAACGCACTCGGCACCATGTATTCGGACAAAGACGCGGACAATTGCTCGCGCAACCACGCCACCGTCAGCGTGACCTCGGGCTGAGCCACCACGTAGGCGACCAGGCGCTTTTCGCCGGACTCGTCGGCCCGGACCAGCACCACGGTGTCCTTCACGCCGTCGCAGGCAGCCAGTTTGGCCTCGATTTCACCGAGCTCGATGCGGAAGCCACGAATCTTCACCTGATCATCATTGCGCCCCAGGCATTCCAGCTGCCCCTCGGACAGCCAACGTCCCAGGTCGCCGGTGCGGTAGAGCAAGGCGCCGAGCTCATCACTGAACGGGTCGGCGATAAACGCCTGCGCCGTCAGTTCCGGCCGGTTGAGGTATCCCTTCGCCACCCCGCGACCGCCGATATAGATTTCGCCGACCACGCCCAGCGGTGCGAGCTGCTGGCGGGCGTCGAGCAGATAGAGTTGCGTGTTGGAAATCGGCCCGCCAATCGGCACGCTTTCGGCATCCGCTGCCACAGCCTTCACTTCATAAGTGGTGGCGTAGGTGGTGGTTTCGGTCGGGCCGTAGCAATGCACCAGACGCAGATTCGGCGCCAGGCTCAACAAGCGCCGGAAGGACGCCGCATCCGCCCGTTCACCGCCACACAGCAGGATGCGCAGGCCACCGATGGCTTGCGGGATCAGCTGCACGTATTGGTTGAAGATCGCCGTGGTGACGAACAACACCGTCGCGCCGGATTCGGTCAGGACGGCGGCGAAGCGTGACGGTTCCAGCAGGGTTTCGTGGTCGATCACTATCACCCGGCCGCCATTGAGCAAGGCGCCCCACACGTCCATGGTGCTGGCGTCGAACGCTGGGTTCGAGGCGAAAGCGATGCGGTCCTGTTCGTTGAAATCGGCGTAACCGTTGTTGATCACCAGGCGATTGATGGCCCGGTGCGGCACCAGTACGCCCTTGGGCTGACCGGTGGAACCGGAGGTGTACATGATGTAGGCGATGGTTTCGGCGGACTGGCTCAGCGCCAGATCGTGAATGGCCTCGCCGTGCAGATCCAATGCGTCCAGATCGATACGGTGCGCACCTTCAGGCGCCTCCTGATCGCTGAACGTCAGCAACACCGAGGCCTGGCTGTCTTCCAGCATGAAGCGCTGGCGCTCCAGGGACGCATTGCGATCCAGCGGCACATAGGCCGCCGCGCATTTGAGCGCTGCCAGTTGACTGGCCAGCAAATCGAGGGAACGCGGCAGCAGGATCGCCACGCGATCGTCCGGTTGTACACCCAGACCGATCAGGTAATGCGCCAGTTGGTTCGCCCGCTGATTCAATGCGGCATAACTCAACGTTTCCTGACCGTGCACCGCCGCGACTGCGTGCGGGGTGCGTGCCACTTGCGCTTCGAACAGCGCGAGGACGGTTTTGTCCTGGGGATAGGCGCGTGTGGTGGCGTTGAAATCCACCAGCAATTGGCTACGTTCGGCGTCCGGCAAGATCTCCAGGTTACGCAGCGGCGTTCGCGGCGCGTGTTCCAGCGCCTTGGCCAACTGCTCCAGCGCGGTGTGCATGTAGGCGCAGATGCGTGCGGCACCGATGCCTTTCTGCACCAGGGCGCTCAGCAGGAATCCGGCGCCCAGGTCATCCACCGACAGGGTCAGCGGATAGTTGGTGCGTTCTTCTGCACCAAGATTTTCCATGCCCTGCCACGCGCTCGCCGCTTCAGCCGAGACTTCGCCGGTCGCGCTGTGGCGGTAATTGAGCAACGCACTGAACAGCGGCGCCGGTGATGCCACGCGGCTGCAGCGTTGCGCCAAGGCCAGCGAAGCGTGTTCGTGACCGAGCAATGCCGTCAGCCGCGCGTGCGTGGCCTTGACCCCGGCGCGCACGCCCTGCTCGTCCAGGCTGACCCGCAGCGGCAAGGTGTTGATGAACATGCCCAGCGCCCGGTCCGCACCGTCGCCGCCCTGCATCCGGCCCATCAGCACGGTGCCGAACACCACGTCTTCGCGCCCGGACAAACGCCCGATGACCTGCGCCCAGGCCAAGTGATGCAGGCTGGCGGCGCTCACGCCCATCTGCCGCGCCTGGGCCCGCAGGCGTCGGCTCAGCTCGGCGTTCACTTCCAGTTTGGCTTCCTCGATGCCACTGCCGTCGCCCTGCACCTGTTGCAAGCCAAAGGGCAGCGTCGGCTCGTCGATATCGCCGAGCATCTCGCGGAAAAAGCTTTCGTGCTGTACCTGGCTGACACCCAACCGAGCCTGGGCCACGTAGTTGCGGTACGGCATGGCCGCGGCCAGACCGTTTTCCTGACCCAGCAAGTGCGCCTGCATTTCCTGCTGCACCACTTCCAGCGCGGTGTGGTCGAGGGCGATGTGGTGGAACAGCAGCATCGCCACCCAACGTTGGTTGGCCGAATCTTCGGCCACCCGCAGGCACATCAACGGCGCCTGGCGGATATCGAGACGGTGATGACGGGAGTCGAAACGTGCGTGCAACTGGGTCACGACATCGCCATCGTCGCGGCTCAACGCCACGTGCTCGACACCGAGCCGGGCCTGGCGCCAGACCACTTGCACCGGTTGTTCCAGACCTTCCCAAAGCACCGCCGTGCGCAAGATATCGTGGCGATTGATGACGCCTTGCAACGCCTGGGTAAACGCTTGAAGACGCGCTTCACTGTCGAAGGAAAACAGCGATTGCAGGACGTAAGGGTCACCCTGCCCGGCGGACATATGGTGGTAGAGAATGCCTTCCTGCAACGGCGCCAACGGGTAGATGTCCTGCACGTTGGCCGTGCCGCCGGGAACCGTGGCGACGATGCGATCAATCGCGTCCTGATCCAGCGCGGCCAGCGGCAACATCGCCGGGGTGATCCGCTGGCAGTCCGGGGTGATGCCATTGGCCGGCACCTGGATTTCATTGCCGCCACCCACGGCGGCGGCCAGGGCTGCCAATGTTGGTTGACCAAACAGTACGCGCACATCGGCGCTGAGGTCGACCTGACGCATTTGCTCGATCAGGTTGACTGCCAACAGCGAATGCCCGCCCAGTTCGAAGAAGTGATCGTGACGACCGACGCGCTCGACGTTGAGCACCTGCGCCCAGAGCCGGGCCAGGGTGATTTCGATTTCGCCCTGCGGCGCTTCATAACCCCGGGTGACGATCGACGCCAGGTCCGGCACGGGCAGTGCCTTGCGGTCGAGCTTGCCGTTGGCGGTCAATGGCAAGCGGTCGAGTTGCACGTACGCCGCCGGCACCATGTAATCCGGCAGTCCTGATTGCAGGTGGGTGCGCAGGCTGTCGAGGTCCGCCGCGCCATCGCCGGTGAAATAGGCCACCAGGCGTTTTTCCCCCGGCACATCTTCACGTACTAGCACCACCGTGTCTTTCACGCTGTCGTGTTGCGCCAACCGGGCTTCAATTTCACCCAGTTCGATGCGGTAGCCACGGATTTTCACCTGATCGTCGTTGCGGCCCAGGTACTCAATGCTGCCGTCCGGCAAGTGGCGCCCGAGGTCGCCCGTGCGATACATCGATTGACCGTTGAACGGGTCGGCGATGAACTTTTCAGCGCTCAGTTCTGGACGGTTAAGATAGCCGTTGGCGACCCCCGCGCCACCGATAAACAGCTCGCCGGGCACGCCCAGGGGTACGGCGCGCAGTTGTGCGTCGAGCACGTAGACCTTCGTGTTGCCGATCGGCCGGCCAATCGGAATGCTGCCGACGTCGACTGCCGTGATTTCGTGAGTGGTGGAAAAGGTCGTGGCTTCGGTCGGGCCGTAGCCATTGAGCAGATGCTGCGGCGCGCCTTCGTTCAAGACGCGGCCGATCACCGCCGGATCGAGCACATCGCCACCGACGATCAGGTAGCGCAATTGGCCAAACGCCGACATCAAACCGGCGGCGTATTGATGAAACAGCCCCGCCGTCATCCACAACACACTGATTTTTTGCTCAAGCACCAGCGCGCGGAAGTGTTCTTGGGACAACAGCACATCCTGTTCGACCACCACCACACAACTGCCATTGAGCAACGGTGCCCAGACTTCCAGGGTGCTGGCGTCGAAGGCCGGATTGGAGGCGAAGGCCACACGATCCGCTGAGTTGAAATCGGCATAGCCGTTGTTGATCACCAGTCGGCTGATCGCCCGGTGCGGCACCAGCACGCCTTTAGGTGTGCCGGTGGAGCCCGAGGTGTACATGATGTACGCCGGGGTTTCGCTGGACTGCGGGTGCGCTACGTTGCGGACCGCCTGGTTAGCGAAATCAAGCGTATCCAGATCGACTCGACGTACGCCGTCGGCCAACACCTCGCCACTTCGGGTCAAGGCCAGGACGGCGCGACTGTCTTGCAGCATGAACTGCTGGCGTTCGACGGGCGCATTGATGTCCAGCGGCACATAAACCGCCGCGCATTTGAGGATCGCCAGTTGGCTGACCAGTAAATCCAGGGAGCGTGGCAGCAGGATCGCCACCGCTTCGCCCGGTTGCAGGCCAAGGCTGGTCAGGCGTGCGGCCAGGCGTTCGGCCTTGGTGTTCAGCTCGGCATAGGTTAGGGTTTGCCCTGCTTCTACGGCGGCGGGTGCGTCGGGGCGAGCCTCGGCCTGGGCTTCGAACAACCCGTGAACGGTCTGCTGCCGGGGGTATTCGCGCTCGGTTTGGTTGAACGTCAGCACTACTTGTTCACGCTCGGCGGCCGGCAGGATCAACAGGCTGTCGAGCCGCGAATCCGGGGCCTCTTCCAGCGCCGCGACCAGACTTTCCACGGCGGTCTGCATGTAGTCGCACAGACGCGCCGCGCCAATTTGCGCGCTCGCCTGCACGGTCAGGGCAAAGTCATCGGCGAAGTCGTCGACCGAGATAATCAGCGGGTAGTTGGTGCGCTCCTGGGCGCTGAGGGTTTCGATGCCGCTCCAGGCCCGGCTCGCTTCGGCCGGGATCGCCTGGGTCGCGCTGGTGCTGTGGCGGTAATTCAACAGCGCGCTGAACAACGGCGCCGGTGCCGGCACTCCGCTGCAGCGCTGGGCCAATGCCAGGGACGCGTATTCGTGACTGAGCAAGGTGCTGAGCCGCGCGTGGGTGGACTTGACTCCGTCGCGCACACTCTGTGCGCCCACGCCGACCCGCAGCGGCAAGGTATTGATGAACATGCCCAGCGCCCGGCTCATGTTTTCCGAGGCCTGCATACGCCCCAGCATCACCGTGCCGAACACCACATCCTCGCGGCCCGACACACAGCCCAGCACCTGGGCCCAAGCGAGGTGGATCACGCTCGCCGCGCTGACCCCGACCAATCGCGCCTGTGCCCGCAGACGGCGGCTTAGTTCCGACGGCAATGGACGCTGGATCTCTTCGATCGCACTGCCGTCGCCCAGCACATCCTGCTGGCCGAAGGGCAAGGTCGGTTCGTCGACATCACCGAGCATCTCACCGAAAAATGCTTCGTCGGCCTGGCGCTGACCGGCCTGACGGGTGCGCGCGACGTAGTTGCGGTACGGCACGGCAGCCTGCAATTGCTCGGCCTGCCCCATCAGGTAGGCCTGCATTTCATGCTGGACCACGGCGAGCGCCGCATGGTCCAGGGCCATATGGTGAAACAGCAGCATCGCGACCCAGCGCTGGTTCAGCGGGTCTTCGGCGAACACCAGCAACAGCAACGGCGCCTGGCTGACGTCGAGGCGATGATGGCGAGGATCGAAACGCGCTTGCAGTTGCGCCATGGCATCGCCGTCGACGATGTCGGCACTGATGTCTTGCAGGCCCAGGCGTGCATGGCGCCACACCACTTGCACCGGTTCATCCAGCCCTTCGCGGACGATCGCGGTGCGCAGGATATCGTGGCGATCGACCACGCTTTGCAAGGCGTCGGCAAAATCCGCCAGGCGTTCACGGGTGGTGATGCTGAATTGGGCTTGCAGGACGTAGGGGTCGCCCTGGCTGGCGGTCAAGTGGTGATAAAGAATCCCTTCCTGCAACGGCGCCAATGGATAAATGTCCTGCACATTGGCCGCACCGCCCGGCACCGTGGCGACAATGCGCTCGATGGCCGGTTGATCCAGGTTCACCAGCGTCAGCATCGACGGCGTAATGCGCGTGCAACCCTCCGGTATGCCGTTGCCGGGGATCTCGATTTCGCCGGCCTTGCTGGCGTCGTATTGCCCGGTCTGGATCAACTCGATCAGCGTCGCTTTATGCTCACGCAGCAAGGCCAGCACCGCCGGTTCGCCCAGAGACTGTTTGCGGCCTCGAACAACAAGCTGGTCGCCTTTGACTGAGAGCTGTACGTCTTTTTCTTTTAGTGTTGCCAACAGTTCGATCACAGTCACAGGACAATCTCCATTTTTTCTGTCGTTGCTGCGTATTCCGAGAGCGTGGGTTGCTCGAACAACGTCCTGACATCCGCTTCAAGACCTTCCTGGCGCATGCGCTCCATCAGGCTGACGGCCAGCAGCGAGTGCCCGCCGAGTTCGAAGAAGTGATCGTGACGGCCGACGCGCTCCACGTTGAGGACTTCCGCCCAGAGTTGGGCCAGGGTGATTTCGGTGTCGCCAATGGGCGCTTCGTAGCCCCGGGTGATCAGGGACGCCAGGTCCGGTGCCGGCAGCGCCTTGCGGTCGAGTTTGCCGTTGGCGGTCAGCGGCAAGGCATCGAGGTGTACATAAGCCGCCGGGACCATGTAGGTCGGCAGCCGGGCTTGCAGGTGCGAGCGCAGGATTTCCGCCTCCAGCGCGCCGCCCGGAGTCGTGTAGTAAGCCACCAGGCGTTTCTCGCCCGGCACGTCTTCACGGGCCAGCACTACGGTTTCCTTGACCTCAGGGTAATTGGCCAACTTGGCTTCAATCTCGCCCAACTCAATGCGGAAGCCGCGGATCTTCACCTGGAAGTCGTTACGGCCCAGATACTCAACCGAGCCATCGGGCAGCCAGCGACCGAGGTCTCCGGTTTTGTACAGGCGAGCCTCCGGATCGCTGGAAAACGGATCAGCCACAAAACGCTCGGCACTCAGCTCAGGCAGGTTCAGATAACCCCGGGCCACGCCGACGCCACCGATATTGATTTCCCCGGCAATGCCCAGCGGCGTAGGCGCGCCATGGCTGTCGAGGATGTGGATCTGGATGTTGGCGATCGGTCGGCCAATCGGCACGCTGTCGCCCTGATCCGTCGGACGGCACTGCCACGCGGTCACGTCGATGGCCGCTTCGGTCGGCCCGTACAGGTTGTGCAGCTCGACCTCGGCCAGTTGTTGTTCGAAGCGTTTTTGCAGACTGCGGGGTAACGCCTCGCCGCTGCACAGCACCCGACGCAGTCCTGGGAAGCCTTGGCTGTCTCGACGTTCCAGGAACAGCTCGAGCATGGACGGCACGAAGTGCAACAGGGTGATGCCGGCGCTGCGAATGGTTTGCGCGATGTAATCCGGTTCCTGATGGCCGCCGGGCTTGGCCATGACCAATTGGGCACCGGCGAGCAACGGCAGGAAGAATTCCCAGACCGAGACATCGAAGCCGAACGGGGTCTTTTGCAGGATGCGGTCGGTTTCATCGACACGGTATTCATCACGCGCCCAGAGCAGGCGATTGACCACGCCGCGATGCTCGTTCATCACGCCTTTGGGCATGCCGGTCGAACCCGAGGTGTAGAGCACGTAGGCCAGGTGCGTGGCGTTGAGGCCCGGTGTTTGCGGATTGGTGTCGGAGAAGTCATAAGTATCGCGATCCAGCACCAACAACGGCACGCCCAGCGCTGGCAGGGTTTGCGCCAACTCCGCGCTGCTCAACACCGCCAACGGCGCGCTGTCGTCGAGCATGTATTCGCGGCGAGCGTCCGGCAGGTCCGGGTCGATCGGCACATAGGCGCCACCGGCCTTGAGGATCGCCAGCAGCGCAATCACCATCTCCGGGCTGCGGCGCAGGCACACGGCAACCCGTGCATCGGGGCCGACGCCGAGTTTTATCAACTGGTGGGCGAGTCGGTTGGCCCGGCGATTGAGCGCGGTGTAGGTCAGGACCTGGCCACTGTCGTCGCTGACCGCACAAGCGTCAGGACGGCGTACGACTTGCTGTTCGAACAGCTCGTGAATCAACAGGTCCCGTGGGTAATCGCGCTCGGTGGCGTTGAACGTCACCCGCAACTGCTCGGTTTCAGCGGCAGGCAGGATCGACAATTGGTGCAGCGGCGCATCCGGGGTCTGTTCGAGCATGCCGATCAGGCCTTGCAACGTCTGCTGCACATAACCGCAGATACGTTGCGCACCGATCCGCTCCGGGGTCATGACGGTGAAGCTGAACGACTCGCCCTGATCATCCACCGACAAGGTCAACGGATAATTGGTGCGCTCTTCACCGCTGAGCAATTCAATGCCGTTCCACGCTGACAACGCTTCCTTCGACGTCATCGCTCCGGTGTGGCGGTAGTTGAGCAAGGCACTGAACAGTGGCGTCGGTGCCGATACGCCGCTGCAACGTTGCGCCAGCACCAGCGAGGCGTGCTCATGGCCCAGCAGCGCGGTCAATTGTTTGTGCGTGGCTTTCACACCGGCACGCACAGCCTGTTCGCCCAATTGCACCCGCAGCGGCAAGGTGTTGATGAACATGCCCAAGGCACGATCTGCGCCCTCGCCGGCCTGCATCCGCCCGATCAGCACGGTGCCGAACACCACGTCGTCGCGGCCCGAAACCTTGGCCAGGACCTGCGCCCAGACCAGGTGATACAAACTCGCCGCACTCACCCCGAGCTGACGGGCCTGCACTCGCAAGCGACGGCTGAGGTCGGCGTCGATGTTCTCGCGCACTTCCTCGATGCCACTGCCGTCCCCCTGCACGTCTTGTAAACCGAACGGCAAGGTTGGTTCGTCAACCTCACCGAGCATGTCGCGGAAGAAGGTTTCGTGGGCTTCGCGGCTGACACCGAGTCGAGCCTGGGCCACGTAGTTGCGGTACGGCACCGACATCGGCAGGCGTTGTGCCTGGCCGAGCATATGCGCCTCGATTTCCGAGGCCAGCACCGCCAGCGACGTGGCATCGTCCACCAGGTGATGGAACAGCAGGATGCCGACCCAGCGCTGATTCGCCGTGTCTTGCGCATACGCGATGCGCATCATCGGTGCTTCGCGGATATCCAGGCGATAGTGCCGCGGGTCGAAACGCTGGTGCAGCTGTGTGGCGATATCGCCGGCCGCCGGCTCCAGCTCGACCGCTTCGACCACCAGTCGCGCGTCACGCCAGACCACTTGCATCGGTTCGGCCAGGCCTTCCCACAGCACACCGGTGCGCAGGATGTCGTGCCGCGCGACCACGGCTTGCAGCGCCTGACTGAAACCGTTCAGGCGCGCGAAGCTGTCGAAGCCGAACATCACGTATTGCAGGTACGGATCGCCCTGGGCCGCCGCGAGGTGGTGATACAAGATCCCCTCCTGCAACGGCGCCAGCGGGTAGATGTCCTGCACATTGCTGACGCCACCGGGCACCATCGAGATGATGTGATCAATCGCCGACTGCTCCAGACGCGCCAGGGGCAGCATGTCCGGGGTAATGCGTTGGCAATCGGCGGCAATCCGATTCAGCGGCACGACCACTTCGGTGTAGCCACCGACCGCAGCCGCCAGCGCCGCCAGGGTCGGTTGACCAAACAGCACCCGCACGTCGGCACTCAAACCGGCGTGGCGCATGCGCTCGATCAACTTCACCGCGAGCAGCGAGTGGCCGCCCAGTTCGAAGAAGTTGTCGTGACGGCCGATTTGCTCAAGGCCCAGCAACTCTTGCCAGATAGACGCGAGGATTGTTTCGACCGTGCCTTGTGGCGCGGCATAGGCTTGGGACGCCACCGAAGCCTGATCCGGCGCCGGCAGGGACTTGCGGTCGAGCTTGCCGTTGGCGGTCAACGGGAACGCGGTCAACGTCACGAAGGCACTCGGCACCATGTAGTCGGCCAAAGTGTCCAGCAGTTGGCCGCGCAATTCGGCGGCGCTGAGTTCAACACCTTCCCGGGCAATTACGTACGCCACCAGGCGCTTGTCACCCGGCGCATCTTCCCGGGCGATGACCAGCGCTTCACTGACGCCTGCGCAGTTGGCCAACGTGGCCTGGATCTCGCCCAGTTCAATGCGGAAACCACGAATCTTCACTTGTTCGTCGTTACGCCCGAGGTATTCGACGCTGCCGTCCGCCAGCCAGCGACCGAGGTCACCGGTTCGGTACATCCGGGCGTTCGGCTCGCGGCTGAACGGGTTGCTCAGGAAACGTTCGGCGGTCAATTCGTCGCGGTTCAGGTACCCCCGGGCGACGCCGGCACCGCCGACGTACATTTCCCCGATCACACCCACCGGCACTGGCTCGCGCTGTGGATTGAGGATGTACAACTGCAAATCGGGAATGCGCCCGCCAATCGGGCTGACACCAGGCCGTTGCGCATCCGCCGCTGTCAGTGCGCGATAGGTCACATGCACCGTGGTTTCGGTGATGCCGTACATGTTGACCAGTTGCGTCTGGTCATTGATTGCACGGGCATACCACGGTTTGAGCAGGCCCGGCTCCAGCGCTTCGCCGCCGAAAATCACCTGGCGCAGGCTGTGGGCCTTGGTGCTTTCGCCTTGGGCGGCGATCAGTTGACGGAACGCGCTCGGCGTCTGGTTAAGTACCGTGACACCGGCCTCGCACAGCAAGGCATAACAGTCGTCCGGCGAACGGCTGGTTGCTTGCGGCACCACCAACAGGCGACCGCCATGGGTCAAAGCACCCCAGATTTCCCAGACCGAGAAGTCGAAGGCAAAGGAGTGGAACAGCGCCCAGACATCCTGCGGGCCGAAATCGAACCACGCCTCGGTCGCGGAAAACAGCCGCGCGACGTTGCGGTGTTCGACCATCACACCTTTCGGCAGACCGGTGGAACCCGAGGTGTAGATCACGTAGGCCAGATGCGCCGAGGTCAGCTCCGGCACCGGCGGATTGCTCGTCGATTGGCTGTGCAACGACGCGCAATCGAGGTCGAGCACCCGCACCGACTCTTCCGCCAGTAATTCGCGGGTAGCGGCGTGGACCAGGATCGCCACGGGCGTGCTGTCTTCCAGCATGTAGGCGATGCGCTCGGCGGGATATGCCGGGTCCAGCGGCACGTAGCCTGCGCCGGATTTCAGGATACCCAGCAGGCCAACGATCATTTCCAGGCCACGTTCGACGCAAATCGCCACTCGGTCATCCGGGCGAATACCCAGTGACAGCAGGCGATGGGCGACCTGATTGGCCCGAGCGTTGAGTTCGCCGTAGGTCAGGGATTGATCCTCGAATACCACCGCCACTGCATCGGGCTGCACGCTTGCTTGCGCTTCAAACAGGCCATGGATGGTGTGGTTATGGGCGTATTCGCCCGTCGGAGCATTCCAGGTGTCGAGCAGTTGTTGACGTTCTGCCAGCGGCAACACGGCCAAATCGCGCATCGCGGTGTGCGGTGCGTGCTCCAGGGCGTGGACGAGACTTTCCAGCGTCACCTGCATATAGCCGCAGATGCGTTGCGCGCCGATTTGCGCCTCGACCTGCGCGGTCAGACTGAAACCCTGGCCCAAGTCATCGACGTTGAGCGTCAGCGGGTAGTTGGTGCGTTCTTCGCTGGCCAGCAGGTGCATGCCGCTCCAGGCCGACAGCACTTCATCGGTCAGTTGGACCGAGCTGTGGCGGTAGTTCAACAGTGCGCTGAACAGCGGTGCCGGTGCGGCCACGCCACTGCAACGCTGGGCCAGGGCCAGCGAGGCGTGTTCATGCCCCAACAGCCCGGTCAGTCGTGCGTGGGTGGAAGTGACGGCGGCGCGCACGTTTTGCGCGTCAATCTGCACGCGGATCGGCAAGGTGTTGATGAACATGCCCAAGGCACGATCGGCGCCCTCACCGCCCTGCATCCGGCCCATCAGCACGGTGCCGAACACCACGTCCGGCTGACCGGAAGCCATGCCCAACACCTGAGCCCAGGCCAGATGCACCAGGCTCGCGGCACCCACGCCGAGGCGCCGGGCCTGGGCCCGCAGACGCAGGCTCAGGGCCTGATCGACGGCTTGGGTCACTTCTTCAATGCCGCGTCCGTCGCCCTGAACCTGAGTCAAACCGAACGGCAGCGTCGGCTCGTCGATGTCGCCGAGCATGTCGCGGAAGAAGGTTTCGTGCGCTTGCTCGCTGACACCCAGGCGCGCCTGGGCCACGTAGTTGCGATACGGGATGGCGGCGCCTAACTGGTCCGACTGACCCAGCAAATGCGCCTGCATTTCGTGGCGCACCACATCCAGCGCGGTATGGTCCAGCGCCATGTGGTGGAACAGCAAGGTCGCGACCCAGCGCTGATTGGCGGCGTCCTGGGCGAAACGGATGCACATGAGCGGCGCCTGACGGATGTCGAGGCGATGGTGGCGGGAGTCGAAACGCTCGCGCAACTGATCGGCGATATCGCCTTCAGTGGCGGCCAGGGTCACTTCTTCCACATTCAATTGCGCGTGGCGCCAGACCACTTGCACCGGTTCGTCCAGCCCTTCCCAAGCCATCGAGGTGCGCAGGATATCGTGGCGATCGATCACCACTTGCAGCGCCTGGGTGAAGGCGTCGAGGTGCTCGCGACTGTCGAACGCGAACTGGGTTTGCAGCACGTACGGGTCGCCCTGCTCGGCGGCGAGGTGGTGGTAGAGGATGCCTTCCTGCAGCGGCGCGAGCGGGTAGATGTCTTGCACGTTGCCTGCGCCGCCCGGGACGGTGGCGATGATGCGGTCGATGGCGTCCTGGGTCAGCGCAACCAGTGGCAGCATGGCTGGGGTGATGTGGTCGCCGTTGGCCGGGATCAGGTTGGCCGGGACATGGATTTCGGTGCCGCTGCCGACGGCAGCTGCGAGTGCGGCCAGGGTCGGTTGGCTGAACAGTGCGCGGACGTCGGCGCTGAGGCCAGCCTGACGCATGCGTTCGATCAGGCTGACGGCCAGGAGCGAGTGGCCGCCGAGTTCGAAGAAATGGTCGTGGCGGCTGACTTGTGGCAGGCCCAGCAGGTCTTGCCAGATTTGCGCCAGGGTGGTTTCGGTTTCGCCGATGGGGGCTTCGTAGCCGCGGGTGATCACGGCGGCCAGATCCGGGATCGGCAGCGCTTTGCGGTCGAGTTTGCCGTTGGGCGTCAGGGGCAGTTTGTCGAGATGGACGTAGGCTGCCGGGATCATGTAGTCCGGGAGTTGGGTTTGCAGGTGACGACGGAGTGCGTCGATGTCCAGTGCTTGCGGCGCGGTGTAGTACGCGACGAGGCGTTTGTCGCCCGGCACGTCTTCGCGGGCCAGGACGACGGTTTCCTGGATGTCCTCGTGTTGGGCGAGTTTGGTTTCGATTTCGCCCAACTCGATGCGGAAGCCGCGGATTTTGACTTGATCGTCGTTGCGGCCGAGGTATTCGATGTTGCCGTCCGGGAGGTAGCGGCCCAGGTCGCCGGTACGATATATGCGGGCGTTGGTGCGGAATGGGTCGGTGAGAAAGCGTTCGGCAGTCAGGTCGTCGCGGTTCAGATAGCCCCGAGCCACGCCGGCGCCACCGATGTAGATTTCACCCGGCACGCCCAAAGGAACCGGTTGTTGGTGTTCATCCAGCAAGTAGAACTGGGTGTTGGCCACGGGTTTGCCGATGTGTGCGGCGAAACCATCCTGGCGGTCCATCGAGACCCAGCTTGAATAAGTCGTGGTTTCTGAGGGGCCATAGAGGTTACACAGGCGCTGGACGCTGGTTTGTTCGAAAAGGTTTTCCACGAGGCTGCGTTTAAGCGCTTCACCCGCGACGTTGACCGTGTGCACGTTTTTGCTGAGCCCGCCGGATTCCAGCAAGGCTTTCAGTGCCGACGGCACGGTGTTGATCAGGGTGATGTCGTCTCGCAGTTCCAATACGTTGGCCACGACATCAATGCTGCCGCCGGACGTCAATGGCGCAAAGCATTCATAAACCGCCAAGTCGAAGTTCAACGAGGTCGAGAACAGGGTTTTGGCCAACGTGGCGTCATCGAATGAACGGTGCGCCCAGGTCAGGAAATTCACGGTATTGCGGTGTTCGATCATCACGCCTTTCGGCAAACCGGTCGAACCGGAGGTGTAGATCACGTAAGCGAGATGCGCCGACGTCAGCCCTTCAATCACTGGGTTGGTGACGGATTCGTCCTGCCAGATGCCGCTATCGAGATTAATGACCGGCATCGAAGCTTCGGCCAGCAACCCTAGCGTCGCGGCCTGCGCCAACACCACGGCGGGCGCACTGTCCTGCAACATGTAGGCAATCCGATCCAGCGGATACGCCGGATCCAGCGGCACGTAACCACCGCCCGCCTTCAGGATCGCCAACAACCCGACGACCATGTCGGCACTACGCTCAACACAAATCGCCACCCGCGAGTCCGGCCGCACACCCTGCCCGCGCAGATGATGCGCCAAGCGGTTCGCCTGTTCATTCAGCTCGCGATAACTCAGGTGTTTTAAACCATGAACCACCGCCACCGCCTCCGGCGTGCGCTCAACCTGGGCCTCAAACAACCCGTGAACCGTCTGCTCCAGCGGATACAACGCCTCAGTCGCATTGAACCCAACCAACAACTGCTCACGCTCCGACGCCGGCAAAATCGGCAAGCTGTTCAGCGAAGCCTTCGGCGCCTGCTCCAACGCCTCCACCAGACTTTCCAGCGCCGTATGCACATAAGCGCAAACCCGCTGCGCGCCGACCTGCGAAGTCACCAACACCGACAACGCAAACCCGTTACCGAGATCATCGACGTTCAGCGTCAACGGATAATTGGTGCGCTCTTCCCCGCCAAGCACCTCGATACCGTGCCACGCCGCCTGATACAGCGCCGACGGCTCGGCCACTGCGCTATGACGGTAATTCAACAAGGCGCTGAACAGCGGCACCGGCGCAACCACGCCACTGCAACGCTGTGCCAGCACCAGCGGCGCATGTTCATGCCCCAGCAGCGCAGTCAGCCGTGCATGGGTGGCTTTCACCCCGTCGCGCACCGCTTGCGCGCCGACATCGACCCGCAACGGCAAGGTGTTGATGAACATCCCCAACGCCCGGTCGGCACCCTCGCCGCCCTGCATCCGGCCCATCAGCACCGTGCCAAACACCACGTCCTGCTTGCCGGACACCTTGCCCAGCACCTGGGCAAAGGCCAGATGCACCAGGCTCGCGGCACTCACGCCGAGCTGGCGTGCCTGGGCCCGCAGACGCAGGTTCAATCTCGCATCCACCGACTGCCGGGCTTCTTCGACATCGCGCCCATCGCCCTGCACATCCTGCAAACCGAATGGCAGGGTCGGCTCGTCGACATCGCCGAGCATCTCGCGGAAGAATCCTTCGTGTGCTTGCTGGCTCGTCCCCAACCGCGCCTGGGCCACATAGTTGCGGTACGGCACCGCTGCGCTCAGTTGATCCGCCTCGCCCAGCAAGTGCGCCTGCATCTCGTGTTGCACCACTTCCATCGCGGTGTGGTCGAGCGCCATATGGTGGAACAGCAAAACCGCGACCCAACGCTGATTGGCTGCGTCCTCGGCGAAGGCCAGGCGCAGCATCGGCGCCTGGGTGATATCCAGTCGGTAATGTCGCGGGTCGAACTGGCGCTGCAACTGCGCGGCGATATCGCCGGCGGTGGCGTCAAGATCGACCTGTTCCAGATGCAACTTCGCTTCGCGCCACACCACTTGCGTCGGCGCGTCCAGCCCTTGCCACACCACGCTGGTGCGCAGGATGTCATGGCGGTCGATGACGTTTTGCAGCGCGGCCACGAACGCCGTCAGCCGATCACGGCTGCTCAGTTCGAACAGCGTCTGCAACACATACGGGTCGCCCTGCTCGGCGGCCAAATGGTGATAGAGAATGCCTTCCTGCAACGGCGCCAGCGGGTAGATGTCCTGCACGTTGCGCACGCCGCCGGGAACCGTCGCGACGATGTGATCAATCGCTGCCTGATCAAGCTGGATCAACGGCAGCATGGCCGGAGTGATGTGTTCGCAGTCCAGCGGAATCAGGTTCACCGGCACCCGCACTTCGCTGCCGCTGCCAATCGCCGCGGCCAATGCAGCCAGCGTTGGCTGACTGAACAGCACCCGCACATCGGCGCTCAGTCCAGCCTGACGCATCTGCTCGATCAGCTTTACCGCCAGCAGCGAATGGCCACCGAGTTCGAAGAAATGATCGTGACGGCCAACCTGTTCCACAGTGAGAATCTGCGCCCAGATTCGCGCCAGGGTGATTTCGGTTTCGCCGACAGGGGCTTCGTATTCACGAGTGATCAGCGCATCGAGGTCTGGCGCCGGCAGCGCTTTGCGGTCGAGTTTGCCGTTCGGCGTCAGGGGCAACACGTCGAGGCGCACGTAGGCGGCCGGGATCATGTAGTCCGGCAACTGCGCTTGCAGGTGGCTGCGTAATGCATCGATGTCCAGCGTGTGTTGTGAGGTGTAATAAGCGACCAGGCGTTTGTCGCCCGGTACGTCTTCCCGGGCCAGGATTACTGCGTCCTTGACATCGAGGTGTTGCGCCAACCGGGCTTCGATCTCGCCCAGTTCGATGCGATAACCTCGGATTTTCACCTGGTCGTCGTTGCGCCCCAGGTATTCGACATTGCCGTCCGGCAACCAGCGCGCCAGATCGCCCGTGCGATACAGCAAGGCTTGCGGCTCGGTGCTGAACGGGTCGGCGACAAACTTCTCGGCGGTCAGCTCCGGACGGTTCAGATACCCGTTGGCCACGCCGTCGCCCCCGATGTACAACTCGCCCGCCACGCCGATGGGTGTTGGCCGCTGGTAGGCGTCCAGCACGTAGACCCGGGTATTGCCGACCGGACGACCAATCGGAATGCTGCCCGCGCCGGCCGACTTGATCTCATACGTGGTGGAAAACGTGGTCGCTTCCGTCGGGCCGTAGCCATTGAGCAAGTGCTGCGGCGTGCCATCCTTGAGCACGCGACCGATCATCGCCGGATCGAGTACGTCGCCACCGACAATCAGGTAGCGCAACTGGCCAAACACCGCCATCAAACCGGCGGCGTACTGGTGGAACAGCCCTGCGGTCATCCACAAGACACTGATCTTTTGCTCAAGCAGCAATGCGCTGAAGCGTTCTTGCGAGAGCAACACATCCTGCGCAACCACCACCACACAACCGCCATTGAGCAACGGTGCCCAGACGTCGAGGGTACTGGCGTCGAAGGCCGGGTTCGAGGCGAAGGCCACGCGGTCCCGGGCGTTGAATTCGGCGTAGCCGTTGTTGATCACCAAACGGTTGATCGCCCGATGCGGCACCAGCACACCCTTAGGCGTGCCGGTCGAACCGGAGGTGTACATGATGTACGCCGGCGTCTCGCTGGACTGCGGCCGTTGTGGGTTATGGCTCGGCAGGCTGTCGAGCGCGAGGGTATCCAGGTCGATTCGCTGTACGCCGAGCGCAACGTTTTCGTCACGGTGAGTCAGTACCAGGCCGGCCTGACTGTCTTGCACCATGAATTGCTGGCGTTCGGTCGGTGCGTTGACGTCCAGCGGCACATAAACCGCCGCGCACTTGAGGATCGCCAACTGGCTGATCAGCAGGTCAAGCGAACGCGCCAGCAGGATCGCCACGCTGTCGCCGGGCTGCACGCCAAGGCTGATCAGGTGATGCGCCAGGCGATTGGCCCGCACGTTGAGTTCGCTGTAGGTCAGGCTGTGTCCGTCGTGGACCGCCGCGGTGGCGGTCGGATGGGCCAGGACCTGCGCTTCGAACGCCGCGTGCACGGTGCTGCTTTGCGGATAGCCGCGAGCGGTCGCGTTGAAACCGGTCAACACTTGTCGACGCTCGATTTGCGGCAGTACATCCAGGCCGTGCAAGGCTGAGGTCGGCGCGGATTCCAGCGCTGTGGCCAGGCTTTGCAGCGCGGCATTCATGTAGGCACAAACCCGTTGCGCATTGACACCGCCGCCGACCAGCGCCGTCAGTGCGAAGTCATCGCCCAGGTCGTCCACCGACAGGGTCAGCGGGTAGTTGGTGCGTTCTTCGCCGCCCAGGGCATCGATGCCCTGCCACGCTGCATTCACTTCTTCTGACTGCTCACTGGAGTGACGGTAATTGAGCAAGGCGCTGAACAGCGGCGTCGGCGCGGCCACCGCGCTGCAACGCTGGGCCAGGGCCAGGGAAGCGTGCTCATGCCCCAGCAGCGCGGTCAGTCGCTCGTGAACGGCGCGCACGCCGGCCTTGACGTCTTGACCGGCGACATCAACCCGCAGCGGCAGGGTATTGATAAACATGCCCAGCGCCCGATCAGCGCCCTCGCCGCCCTGCATCCGGCCCATCAGCACGGTGCCGAACACCACGTCGTCCTGACCGGAAACACGGCCCAACACTTGCGCCCAGGCCAAGTGGTGCAGGCTCGCCGCACCCACGCCCGACTGACGGGCCAGACGGCGCAGGCGCCGGCTCAAGTCGCGGTCGATGACTACGCGGGCTTCCTCGATATCACTGCCATCGCCTTGCACATCCTGCAAGCCGAACGGCAGCGTTGGCTCGTCGATATCACCCAGCATGTCGCTGAAAAAGGCTTCGTGTTCTTCACGGCTGACGCCAAGGCGCGCCTGGGCCACGTAGTTGCGATATGGAACGGCGGCGCCCAACTGGTCCGACTGCCCCAGCAAGTGCGCCTGCATTTCGTGACGCACGACTTCCAGCGCCGTGTGGTCGAGGGCCATGTGGTGGAACAGCAGCATTGCCACCCAACGCTGATTCGCTGTGTCCTCGGCGAAAGCCAGGCGCATCAGCGGTGCCTGGGTGATGTCCAGGCCATAGTGGCGGGCGTCGAAACGCTGGTGCAGTTGTTCGGTAATGTCGCCGGCTTGCGGGTCGAGCGCGAGTTCATCCAAGCCTAGTTGTGCATGGCGCCAAACAACCTGTTGCGGCTCGTCGAGCCCTTCCCAGAGCACAGCAGTGCGCAGGATGTCGTGACGGTCGATGACGCCTTGCAGGGCCTGGACGAAATCGTCGAGACGCTGGCGGCTGTCCAGCGCAAACCGCGCTTGCAGCACATACGGATCGCCCTGCTCGGCAGACAGGTGATGGTAGAGGATGCCTTCCTGCAATGGCGCCAGCGGGTAGATGTCCTGCACGTTGCGGGCGCCGCCGGGGACGGTGGCGATGATGCGGTCGATGGCGTCTTGATCCAGCTCGGTCAGGACCAGCATGTCCGGGGTGATTCGCGTGCAATCGGGCTGGATACCGTTGGCCGGGACCACGATTTCGTGGGTGCCGCCGATGGCGGCCGCCAGCGCGGCGAGGGTCGGTTGGCCGAACAGCACGCGCACGTCGGCGCTGAGGCCGGCCTGGCGCATGCGTTCGATCAGGCTGACGGCCAGCAGGGAATGGCCGCCGAGTTCGAAGAAGTGGTCGTGACGGCCGATGCGGTCGACGTTGAGGACTTCGGACCAGATCTGCGCCAGGGTGGTTTCGGTTTCGCCTTGCGGGGCTTCGTAGCCTCGGGTGATGACGGAATCGGAGTCCGGGGCTGGCAGGGCTTTGCGGTCGAGTTTGCCGTTGGGCGTCAGGGGCAGTTTGTCGAGATGGACGTAGACCGCCGGGATCATGTAGTCCGGTAGTTGGGTTTGCAGGTGACGGCGGAGTGCGTCGATGTCGAGGATTTGTGGTGAGGTGTAGTACGCGACCAAGCGTTTGTCGCCCGGCACGTCTTCGCGGGCCAGGACCACGGCTTCATTGATGTTTTCGTGCTGGGCGAGTTTGGCTTCGATTTCGCCCAGTTCGATGCGGAAGCCGCGGATTTTGACTTGATCGTCGTTGCGGCCCAGGTATTCGATGTTGCCGTCGGGCAGGTAGCGGCCCAGGTCTCCGGTTTTGTACATCCGGCCATTGGTGCTGAAGGGATCGGTCAGGAAGCGTTCAGCGGTGAGGTCGTCGCGGTTCAGGTAACCGCGTGCCACGCCGGCGCCGCCGATGTAGATTTCGCCCGGCACGCCCAAAGGAACCGGTTGCTGATGTTCATCCAGCAAATAGAACTGGGTGTTGGCCACGGGTTTGCCGATGTGGGCGGCGAAGCCGTCTTCGCGGTCCATCGAGACCCAACTTGAATAAGTCGTGGTTTCCGAGGGGCCGTAGAGGTTGCACAGGCGCTGGACGGCGGTTTGTTCGAACAGGTTTTCTACCAGGCTGCGTTTGAGCGCTTCACCGGCGACGTTGACCGTGTGCACGTTTTTGCTCAATCCGCCGGATTCCAACAGCGCTTTAAGCGCCGACGGCACGGTGTTGATCAGCGTGATGTCGTCTCGCAGTTCCAGCACATTAGTGACGACATCGATGCTGCCGCCGGACGTCAGCGGTGCGAAGCATTCATAGACCGCGAGGTCGAAGTTCAGCGAAGTCGAGAACAGGGTTTTGGCCAACGTGGATTCATCGAACGAACGATGCGCCCAGGTCAGGAAATTCACGGTGTTGCGGTGTTCGATCATCACGCCTTTCGGCAAACCGGTCGAACCCGAGGTGTAGATCACGTACGCCAGATGCGCAGACGTCAGCCCTTCAATCGAAGGATTGGCGACGGATTCGTCCTGCCAAATGCCGCTATCCAGATCGATGACCGGCATCGAAGCTTCGGCCAACAAGCCCAGTGTCGAAGCTTGCGCCAACACCACGGCCGGCGCGCTGTCCTGCAACATGTAGGCAATCCGATCCAGCGGATACGCCGGATCGAGCGGCACATAACCCCCGCCCGCCTTCAAAATCGCCAACAACCCGACGACCATATCCGCCGAACGCTCAACACAAATCGCCACTCGCGAATCCGGTTTCACACCCTGCCCGCGCAAGTGATGGGCCAAGCGGTTCGCCCGCTCATTCAGCTCGCGATAACTCAGACGCTGTTCGCCATAGACCACTGCCACGGCATCCGGCGTGCGCCCAACCTGCGCCTCAAACAACCCGTGAACCGTCTGCTCCAGCGGATACAACGTCTCGGTCGCGTTGAAATCGACCAACAACTTCGCCCGCTCATCCTGCGGCAGAATCGACAAACTGTGCAGCGCCACCGCGGCCTTCTGCTCCAACGCCTCCACCAGACTATGCAGCGCCGTGCGCATATAAGCGCAAACCCGCTGCGGACTGACCCCAAGACTGGCCTGCGCCGTCAGGCTGAAGCCGTCGCCCAGGTCATCCACCGACAGCATCAACGGATAGTTGGTGCGCTCTTCCCCGCCCAGCACATCGATCCCTTCCCAGGCACGAATGGCGTCGGCGGAAGCCGATTCGGCAACACCGCTGTGGCGATAGTTGAGCAATGCACTGAACAACGGCAGCGGCGCGATCACGCCACTGCAGCGTTGCGCCAGGGCCAGCGAAGCATGTTCATGCCCCAGCAACCCGGTCAGCCGCGCATGGGTCGCCTTGACCCCGGCGCGAGTGTCTTGAATGCCGACATTCACCCGCAACGGCAAGGTATTGATGAACATGCCCAGCGCACGATCAGCACCCTCGCCGCCCTGCATCCGCCCCATCAGCACGGTGCCGAACACCACATCGTCCTTGCCCGACACCCGGCCCAACACCTGCGCCCAGGCCAGATGCACCAGGCTCGCGGCACTGACGCCGAGTTGGCGTGCCTGCCCGCGCAGGCGCTGGCTCAGGCTGTTTTCCAGCGCCAGCGTGGCCTCTTCGATCCCCTGCCCGCCGCCCTGCACATCGTGCAGGCCGAACGGCAGCGTCGGTTCGTCGACATCGCCCAGCATCTCGCGGAAGAACCCTTCGTGCTCTTCCAGGCTCACGCCCAACCGCGCCTGGGCCACGTAGTTGCGGTAAGGCATCGCCGCGCCCAATTGCGAGCCATCGCCCAACAGGAACGCCTGCATCTCGAGTTGCACCACTTCCATCGCCGTATGGTCGAGGGCCATGTGGTGGAACAGCAGAATCGCCAGCCAGCGGTTGCTGGCGGCGTCGTGGCTGTAGACCAGGCGCAGCATCGGCGCCTGGGTGATGTCTAGGCGGTGATGCCTTGGGTCGAAACGCTCAAGCAGTTGCGCCGCAACATCGTCGTCGAGCGCTTCAATTTCTTCCTGAATCAGTTGCGCTTCGCGCCAGACAACCTGCAACGGCTGCTCGAGTCCTTCCCAGAGCATCGAGGTGCGGAGAATGTCGTGTCGATTGATGACCTGCTGTAGCGCCTGCGCGAAATCGTCCAGGCGGGCGCGGGTTGCGAACGCAAACTGGGTTTGCAGCACATAGGGATCGCCTTGCTCCGCCGAAATATGGTGGTAGAGGATGCCTTCCTGCAACGGCGCCAGCGGGTAGATGTCCTGCACATTGCGCGCGCCGCCGGGAACCGTGGCGACGATGCGCTCGATGGTTTCCGGCGTCAGGGTGACCAGCGGCAGCATGGCCGGGGTGATGTGGTCGCAACTGTCAGGGATCAGGTTCGCCGGGACGATGACTTCGTTGCCGCTGCCAACGGCGGCGGCCAAAGCGGCCAGGGTCGGTTGGCTGAACAGTGCGCGGACGTCGGTGCTGAGCCCGGCCTGGCGCATGCGTTCGATCAGCGTGACGGCCAGCAGTGAGTGGCCGCCGAGTTCGAAGAAGTGGTCGTGTCGGCCGATGCGCTCTACGTTTAGGACGTCTGACCAGATCTGCGCGAGGGTGGTTTCGGTTTCGCCTTGGGGGGCTTCGTAGCCTCGGGTGATGACGGAATCCAGGTCAGGTGCTGGCAATGCTTTGCGGTCGAGTTTGCCGTTTGGCGTTAATGGCAGGTTATCGAGATGGACGTAGGCAGCCGGGACCATGTAGTCCGGTAGCTGGGTTTGCAGGTATCGGCGTAACTGATCGATGTCGAGCGATGATTGCGCGGTGTAGTACGCGACCAGGCGTTTATCGCCAGGCACGTCTTCGCGGGCCAGGACAACGGTTTCATGGATGTCGGCGTGTTGAGTGAGTTTGGCTTCGATCTCGCCGAGTTCGATGCGGAAGCCGCGGATTTTCACTTGGTCGTCGTTGCGGCCGAGGTATTCGATGTTGCCGTCGGGCAGGTAGCGGCCCAAGTCGCCCGTTCTGTACATCCGGCCGTTTGTGCTGAATGGGTCGTTAAGGAAGCGTTCGGCAGTCAGGTCGTCGCGGTTCAGATAGCCGCGAGCCACGCCGGCGCCGCCGATGTAGATTTCGCCCGCAACGCCCAAAGGAACCGGTTGTTGGTGTTCATCCAGCAAATAGAACTGGGTGTTGGCCACGGGTTTGCCGATGTGTGCGGCGAACCCGTCTTCGCGGTCCATCGACACCCAGCTTGAATAAGTCGTGGTTTCTGAGGGGCCATAGAGGTTGCACAGGCGCTGGACGCTGGTTTGTTCGAACAGGTTTTCGACCAAGCTTCTTTTGAGCGCTTCACCCGCGACGTTGACCGTGTGCACGTTTTTGCTGAGGCCACCGGATTCCAGCAGCGCTTTAAGCGCGGACGGCACGGTGTTGATCAGCGTGATGTCGTCGCGCAGTTCCAGCACATTAGTGACGACATCGATGCTGCCGCCGGACGTCAGCGGCGCGAAGCATTCGTAGACCGCCAAATCGAAGTTCAGCGAGGTCGCGAACAGCGTTTTCGCCAATGTAGTTTCATCGAATGAACGATGCGCCCAAGTCAGGAAGTTCACGGTATTGCGGTGTTCGATCATCACGCCTTTCGGCAGACCGGTGGAGCCGGAGGTGTAGATCACGTAAGCCAGATGCGCCGACGTCAGCCCTTCAATCACTGGGTTGGTGACGGATTCGTCCTGCCAGATGCCGCTATCGAGATTAATGACCGGCATCGAAGCTTCGGCCAGCAACCCTAGCGTCGCGGCCTGCGCCAACACCACGGCGGGCGCACTGTCCTGCAACATGTAGGCAATCCGATCCAGCGGATACGCCGGATCCAGCGGCACGTAACCACCGCCCGCCTTCAGAATCGCCAGCAATCCGACGACCATGTCCGCCGAGCGGTCCACACAAATCGCTACCCGCGAATCCGGCCTTACGCCCTGCCCGCGCAGGTAATGCGCCAATTGGTTAGCACGACTATTCAACTCGCGATAACTCAACTGTTCCAAGCCATGAACCACCGCCACCGCATCCGGCGTCCGCTCAACCTGAGCCTCAATCAACCCATGAACCGTCTGATCCAGCGGATACGAAGCCTCAGTGGCATTGAACTCAACCAGCAGCTTCAATCTTTCCGCCACCGGCAAAATCGCCAAATCAAACAACGAAGTCTCAGGCGCCGATTCCAGCGCCTCCACCAGACTCGCCATCGCCGCTTGCATAAACATGCCGACCCGCTGCGCACCAATCCCGGCGGCAGCCTGGACCGTCAGGCTGAACCCCTGGCCCAAATCATCCACCGACAGCGTCAGCGGATAGTTCGTACGTTCTTCCCCGCCCAGCGCCGTAATCCCGCTCCAGGCCGCAGAGTCGCCCAAAGCCGTTGGCTCCGCGCCGGAATGGCGGAAGTTGAGCAACGCGCTGAACAGCGGCGTCGGTGCAACCACGCCGCTGCAACGCTGGGCCAGTGCCAGCGAGGCATGCTCATGCCCCAACAGCCCGGTCAATCGCGCATGGGTTGCCTTGACGGCGGCCCGTGCACTTTGGCCGCCCACGCTGACCCGTAGCGGCAAGGTGTTGATGAACATGCCCAAGGCACGCTCAGCCCCTTCGCCGCCCTGCATTCGGCCCATCAGCACGGTGCCGAACACCACTTCTTCGCGACCCGAGACCCGGCCGAGGACTTGCGCCCACGCCAGGTGCACCAGGCTTGCTGCACTCACACCGAGCTGCCGCGCCTGGGCGCGCAAACGCAGGCTCAGCGCCGCGTCTACCGATTGTTTGGCCTCTTCGATGTCGCGGCCATCACCCTGCACATCCTGCAAACCGAACGGCAGCGTCGGTTCATCAATATCGCCAAGCATGTCGCGGAAAAAGGCTTCGTGTTCTTCACGGCTGACGCCAAGGCGCGCCTGCGCCACGTAGTTGCGATATGGCACGGCGGCGCCCAACTGGTCCGACTGACCCAGCAAGTGCGCCTGCATTTCGTGACGCACGACTTCCAGCGCCGTGTGGTCGAGGGCCATGTGGTGGAACAATAGCGTCGCGATCCAGCGCTGGTCATCCTGGGCAAAACGGATGCACATCAACGGTGCCTGGCGAATGTCGAGGCGATGGTGGCGAGCGTCGAAACGCTCACGCAGCTGATCGGCGATATCGCCTTCGGCGGCTGCCAATGTCACTTCTTCCACCGACAGTCGCGCCTGGCGCCAGACCACTTGCACCGGTTCATCCAGCCTTTCCCAGGCCATCGAGGTGCGCAAGATGTCGTGGCGGTCGATCACGCCCTGCAAGGCCTGGGTGAAGTCGTCCAGACGCTGGCGGCTGTCGAAAGCAAACTGAGCTTGCAGCACGTACGGGTCGCCCTGCTCGGCGGCGAGGTGGTGATAGAGGATGCCTTCCTGCAACGGCGCCAGCGGGTAGATATCTTGCACATTGCTGGCACCACCGGGCACCGTGGCGACGAGGCGTTCGATGGCAGCTTGAGTCAGCGAGACCAGCGGCAGCATGGCCGGGGTGATGTGTTCGCAGTTGGCTGGAATCAGGTTGGCCGGGACGCTGACCTCGCTGCTTTCGCCACCGACTGCCGCCGCCAGTGCGGCCAGGGTTGGTTGACTGAACAGCACGCGCACATCGGCGCTCAGGCCGGCCTGGCGCATCCGCTCCATCAGGCTGACGGCCAATAGAGAGTGGCCGCCGAGTTCGAAGAAGTGATCGTGACGACCGACCTGTTCCACATTGAGCACTTGCGCCCAGATCCGCGCCAGGGTGATCTCGGTTTCGCCGAGGGGGGCTTCGTAGCCTCGGGTGATCACGGCGTCCAGGTCGGGGGCTGGCAATGCTTTGCGGTCGAGTTTGCCGTTGGGGGTTAGTGGCAGCGCGTCGAGGTGGACGTAGGCTGCCGGGATCATGTAGTCCGGGAGTTGGGTTTGCAGGTGCCGGCGTAACGCGTCGATGTCCAGTGCTTGCGGCGCGGTGTAGTAAGCGACCAGGCGTTTGTCGCCCGGCACGTCTTCGCGGGCCAGGACGACGGCTTCGTTGATGTCGGCGTGTTGCGCGAGTTTGGCTTCGATTTCGCCGAGTTCGATGCGGAAGCCACGGATTTTGACTTGATCGTCGTTGCGGCCCAGGTATTCGATGTTGCCGTCGGGGAGGTAGCGGCCCAAGTCGCCGGTTCTGTACATCCGGCCGTTTGTTTGGAACGGATCGTTAAGGAAGCGTTCGGCGGTGAGGTCGTCGCGGTTCAGGTAACCGCGAGCCACGCCGGCGCCGCCGATGTAGATTTCACCCGGCACGCCTAAAGGAACCGGTTGTTGGTGTTCATCCAGCAAGTAGAACTGGGTGTTGGCCACGGGTTTGCCGATGTGTGCGGCGAAACCGTCTTCGCGGTCCATCGAGACCCAACTTGAGTAGGTCGTGGTTTCCGAGGGGCCGTAGAGGTTGCACAGGCGCTGGACGGCGGTTTGTTCGAACAGGTTTTCTACCAGGCTGCGTTTGAGCGCTTCCCCGGCGACGTTGACCGTGTGCACTTTGGCGCTGAGACCCCCGGATTCCAGCAACGCTTTAAGCGCCGACGGCACGGTGTTGATCAGGGTGATGTCGTGGCGCAGTTCCAGCACATTAGTGACGACATCAATGCTGCCGCCGGACGTCAGCGGCGCGAAGCATTCATAGACCGCCAAGTCGAAGTTCAACGAAGTCGAAAACAACGTTTTCGCCAACGTAGCATCGTCAAACGAACGATGCGCCCAGGTCAGGAAGTTCACGGTGTTGCGGTGTTCGATCATCACGCCTTTCGGCAAACCGGTCGAACCCGAGGTGTAGATCACGTAAGCGAGATGCGCGGACGTCAGACCTTCAATCGAAGGATTGGAAACGGATTCGTCCTGCCAAATGCCGCTATCCAGATCGATGACCGGCATCGAAGCTTCGGCCAACAAGCCCAGTGTCGAAGCTTGCGCCAACACCACGGCCGGCGCGCTGTCCTGCAACATGTAGGCAATCCGGTCCAGCGGATACGCCGGATCCAGCGGGACATAACCCCCGCCCGCCTTCAAAATCGCCAACAACCCGACGACCATATCCGCCGAACGTTCAACACAAATCGCCACCCGCGAATCAGGTTTTACACCCTGCCCGCGCAGGTAATGCGCCAAGCGGTTCGCCCGCTCATTCACCTCGCGATAACTCAACCGCTCCAAGCCATGAACCACAGCCACCGCATCCGGCGTGCGCTCAACCTGCGCCTCAAACAACCCGTGAACCGTCTGCTCCAACGGATAAACCGCTTCCGTCGCATTGAACTCCAACACCACCTGCCGACGCTCATCCGCCGACAAAATATCCAACTGATCCACTGCCGACTCAGGCGCAAACTCCAGCGCATCCACCAGGCTCGCCAACGCGGTCTGCATATAAGCGCCAACCCGCCAGGCATCCACCGCGCCCGCGGTCTGCACGCTCAACAGGAAGCCTTCGCCCTGGTCGTCCACCGACAACATGCACGGATAGTTGGTGCGTTCCATCACGCCCAACACTTCAGTGCCGCCCCACAGTTCAACGCCATCGTTGTCCTGGTGCGCACTGTGCCGGTAGTTCAGCAGCGCGCTGAACAGCGGCAACGACGCCGGCACCCCGCTGCAACGCTGGGCCAATGCCAATGACGCATGCTCATGACCGAGCAACGCAGTCAGCCGTGCATGGGTCGCCTTCACGCCGCTGCGCACATCCTGAGCACCGACTTTCACCCGCAACGGCAAGGTGTTGATGAACATCCCGAGGGCGCGGTCCGAGCCCACGCCACCCTGCATCCGTCCCAGCAATACCGTGCCGAACACCACATCGTCGCGGCCGGAAACGCGCCCCAACACCCGGGCCCAGGCCAAGTGATGCAGGCTCGCCGCACTCACCCCCAGCAACCGCGCCTGGGTGCGCAGACGCTGGCTCAGCAGCGGATCGAGATTAAGTTTCACCTCCTGGATGCCGCGACCGTCACCCTGCACTTCATGCAAGCCGAACGGCAGCGTCGGCTCATCGACGTCGTTGAGCATGTCGCGGAAGAACCGTTCATGTTGCTCGCGGCTCACACCCAGCAAGGCCTGGGCCACGTAGTTGCGATACGGCGTTGCTGCATTCAAGCGCGAGGCTTCACCGTTTTGGTACGCCAACATCTCGTCATGCATCACGTCCAGCGCGGTGTGGTCGAGGGCGATATGGTGGAACAGCAGGATCGCGACCCAACGCTGGTGGCTCGCATCCCAGGCGCAGGCCAGGTGCATCAGCGGCGCGTTGCCCAGGTCCAGACGCGTGTGGGCCGGGTCGAAACGCTGGCCCAATTGCTTGGCGACGTCGCCCAATGCAGGGTCGACGGCAATTTCTTCGACGTTCAGTTGTGCCCGGCGCAACACCACTTGCAGCGGGTCGTCCAGCCCTTCCCAGACCATGGCGGTCCGGAGAATGTCATGGCGATCAATCATCGCCTGCAAGGCCTGCACAAACCCGTCGAGCTGGGCGCAACTGGTCATGGCAAACGACGCTTGCAACAGGTACGGATCACCCTGTTCGGCGGAAATATGGTGGTAAAGAATGCCCTCTTGCAGCGGCGCCAGCGGGTAGATGTCCTGCACGTTGCCCACGCCGCCCGGGACTTTCTCTACAACTTGATCAATCGTTTCCTGGCTCAGTGTGACCAGCGTCAGCATCGCCGGAGTGATCTGCGCGCAATCGAGCGCAATGCCATTGGCCGGCACCACCACTTCAGTGCTGCCACCGACCGCCGCAGCCAGTGCCGCCAGGGTCGGTTGACCGAACAGCACACGCACATCGGCGCTCAATCCGGCGTGACGCATGCGCTCGATCAGCTTCACCGCCAACAGCGAATGGCCGCCGAGTTCGAAGAAGTGGTCATGCCGACCGACTTGCGCCACACCCAGCACCTCGGCCCATAGGCTGGCCAAGGTGGTTTCCAGATGACCGATCGGCGCTTCATATTCGCGGCTGGCAAATGCGTCGGCGTCAGGCGCCGGCAAGGCGCGACGGTCAAGCTTGCCGTTGGGCGACAGCGGCAGTTTTTCCAATAGCACGTAGGCTGCCGGGACCATGTAGTCCGGCAACAAGGCCTGGAGATGCGCGCGCAGGGAGTCGGCGTCCGGCGCTGTATCCAATTTTTGTGCGGTGAAATACGCCACCAGACGCTTGTCGCCGGGGCTGTCTTCGCGGGCAAGCACGGCTGCCGACCTGACGCCGGCATGCTGGCCGAGACGGGATTCGATCTCGCCCAACTCGACGCGGAAGCCGCGAATCTTGATCTGATCGTCGTTGCGGCCCAGGTAATCAATGCAGCCGTCAACCTGATAACAACCGAGGTCGCCAGTCTTGTACAAACGCCCATCAGCGTTAAACGGATCGCGAATGAAGCGCTCGGCGGTCATGTCAGGGCGATTCAGATAGCCCCGCGCCACGCAGGCGCCGCCAATGTGAATCTCGCCAGCCACACCGACCGGGACCGGTTGCAGGTGTTCGTCCAGCAAATAGATGCGGGTGTTGGCCACCGGATAGCCGATGGCCGGCAAGATTGGCCAGGCCGCCACATCGTTCGGCAGCGTCAGCGCGGTGGTGACGTGGGATTCGGTCGGGCCGTAATGGTTGTGCAGGCGACAGCCCGGCAGGCGTTCGAAGAACGCACGGATCTGTGGCGTGATGCGCAATTGCTCGCCGGCGGTGATGACATCCCGCAGCCCACAGGCCAATGGTCCGCTCGCGCCGTCGCTGATCACAGATTCAGCCAGGGCTTGCAACGCGACACACGGCAGGTACAGGCGTTCGATGTTCTGCTGGGCGATATGCTGGAACAGCGCGTGGAAATTCAAGCGAGTGTCGGCATGGATCAGCGACAGCTCGGCCCCGGCACACAAGGTGCTGAAGACTTCCTGGAACGCCACGTCAAAACCGAGGGCGGCGAACTGCAAGGTGCGCGCCGGCACCGATTGCGCGATTTGCCATTGCATCAGGTTGACCAGCGGCCCGTGGGCCATGGCCACACCTTTCGGCTGACCGGTCGAACCCGAGGTGTAGATGACGTAGGCCAAATGCTGCGCGGTCAGCTCATGAACATCGGGATTGGTTTGCGGCTGATCGTTGAGACTGGCCTCGACATCGAGCAACAACACCGGCACGCTCAACTGCGGGAAACGCTCTTGCAAGCTGTGTTGAGTCAGCAGCACTTTTGGCGCGCTGTCGTCGAGCATGTAGGTCAAGCGCTCGGCGGGATACGCCGGGTCCAGCGGCACATAACCGGCGCCGGCCTTGAGGATGCCGATCAGCCCGGCGATCATTTCCAGGCTGCGATCCACGCAAATCGCCACGCGATCATCCGCACCAATGCCCAATTCGATCAGGCGATGGGCGATCTGGTTGGCGCGCTGATTGAGCTCGCCGTAACTGAGACGCTGGCCTTCATAGGTCACCGCGATGACATCAGGCTGCTCGGCGGCATGCGCTTCGAACAACTGATGAATCAGCCCCGACGGATAGTCCGCGTCAAAGGCATTGAAGTCTTCAAGCACCTGCCGGCGTTCGATATCTGGCAAAAATGCGAGGTGTTGCAGCGGTATGTTCGTGTCGTGATCCAGCGCATCGACCAGCGCTTCAAGCACGGTATGCATGTAGCCGCAAACCCGCTGGGCACCGATCCCGGCGACGGCTTGCACCGTCAAGCCGAACGATTGGCCGAGGTCATCCACCGACAACGACAGCGGGAAGTTGGTCCGCTCTTCGCCGCCCAACAGCGTCACGCCCGCCCAGATCCGCGCATTGCCGGCATCTTTTGGCGCCTGCGCACCGACAGCGCCGTGGCGGTAGTTCATCAACGCGCTGAACAGCGGCGCCGGTGCAGCAACGCCGCTGCAACGCTGCGCCAGGGACAGCGGTGCATGTTCGTGGCCCATCAGTGCGGCCAGTCGTGCGTGGGTGGTTTTCAGCGCCGCCAACACGCCTTTATCGCCGGCATCGACGCGCAACGGCAAGGTGTTGATGAACATGCCCAGGGCACGCTCGGCATCCTCGCCACTGTGCAGGCGCCCCATCAGCACCGTGCCGAACACCACGTCCTGACGCCCGGCCAAACGCCCGACCACCTGGCCCCAGGCCAAGTGATGCAGGCTGGCGCTGCTGACGCCCAGACGCCGGGCCTGGGCACGCAAACGCTGGCCCAGCCCGGCTTCCAGCGGCAGCGACGCCTCTTCCATCCCGCTGCCATCGCCTTGCACATCCTGCAAACCGAACGGCAGGGTCGGCTCGTCCACGTCCCCCAGCATCTCGCTGAAGAACGCTTCCTGTTGCACCTGACTCGCCCCGAGCCGGACCTGCGCCACGTAATTGCGGTAAGGCACCGACACCGGCAACTGCGCCGAACGGCCCTCACTGAACGCTTCGATTTCCTGGCCGAGCAACGCCAGCGAAGTCGCATCGTCGATCAAATGGTGGAACAGTAGAATCGCGACCCAGCTCGCGCCGGCCACGTCTTCGGCGAAGTGCAGACGCATCAATGGCGCCTGGCGCAGATCGAAACGGGTGTGACGCGGGTCGAAACGGGTCTGCAATTGCTCGGCGATATCGCCCTGAGTCGGGTCCAGCGCCACTTCAAACGCGCCCAGCCGAGCCTCGCGCCAAACCACTTGCACCGGCTCGTCCAGCCCTTCCCATGCCACCGAAGTGCGCAGGATGTCGTGGCGCTCGATCACCGATTGCAGGGACTGCACGAACGTATCCAGTTGCGCGCGGCTGTCCATGCGCAGCGTGGCTTGCAGCAAATACGGATCGCCAACTTCAGTGGCCAAATGGTGATAGAGGATGCCTTCCTGGAGCGACACTAATCCGTAGATATCCTGCACATTCGCCACACCGCCCGGCACGGTGGCGACGATGCGATCGATCTCGTCCTGACGCAGGGTGGCCAGGGGCAGCATGTCCGGGGTGATGCGCGGGCAATCGGTGGGAATGCGATTGACCGGGACGACGATTCCGCTGCTGGCTCCGGCGGCAGCGGCCAAAGTCGCCAGCGTTGGCTGGCCGAACAACACGCGTACATCGGCGCTCAGATTGACCTGGCGCATGCGCTCGATCAGCTTGACCGCCAACAGCGAATGCCCGCCCAGTTCAAAGAAGCGGTCGTGGCGCCCGACTTGCTCGACACCGAGCAACTCGACCCACAACGCGGCCAGGGTGATTTCCACCGCGCCCTGCGGCGCTTCATAGTCGCGACTGGCATAAGCCGCCGAATCCGGTGCCGGCAAGGCCTTGCGGTCGAGTTTGCCGTTGGCGGTCAGCGGGAACGAGGCCAGGGTCACGAAGGCGCTCGGCACCATGTATTCGGCCAACGCGCCGAGCAGTTGGGTGCGCAGCTCGGTGGCGGACAGTTGTTCGCCATCCTTCGCGATGACGTAGGCGACGAGGCGTTTGTCCCCCGGTTCGTCTTCACGAGCGATGACCACGGCTTCGCGCACGTGGTCGCAGGCCGCGAGTTTGGCTTCGATTTCACCCAGTTCGATGCGGAAACCGCGAATCTTCACCTGATCATCGTTGCGACCGAGGTATTCGAGGTCGCCGTCCGCCAGCCAGCGACCGAGGTCGCCGGTGCGGTACATCCGTGCGTGTGGCGTGTCGCTGAACGGATCGTCCAGAAACCGCGTGGCATTGAGTTCCGGACGATTCAGGTAACCCCGTGCCACACCGGCGCCGCCGACATACAACTCACCCTCGACGCCCACCGGCACTGCCTGGCCGTGGGAATCGAGCAGGTACAGGCGCAAGTCGGGAATACGCTTGCCGATCGGGCTGATGCCGACCAGTTGCGCATCGGCCGCAGTCAGCGGGCGATAGGTCACGTGCACCGTGGTTTCGGTGATGCCGTACATGTTGACCAATTGCGTTTGTGCATTGGCTTGGCGGGCGTACCACGGCTTGAGAATCCCGGTTTCCAGCGCTTCGCCGCCGAAAATCACCTGGCGCAGGCTATGAGGCGTGGCGTCCTGGGCGGCAATCAACTGCCGGAAGGCGCTCGGCGTCTGGTTCAACACCGTGACGCCGGCCTCGCACAGCAGCGCGTAACAATCTTCTGGCGAACGGCTGACCAGTTGCGGGACGACCAGCAAGCGTCCGCCATGGATCAGCGCGCCCCAGATTTCCCAGACCGAGAAGTCAAAAGCAAACGAGTGGAACAAGGCCCAGACATCTTGCGGGCCGAAGTTGAACCAGTCTTGCGTCGCTGAAAACAGCCGCGCCACATTGCGATGTTCGACCATCACGCCTTTGGGCAGACCGGTCGAACCGGAGGTGTAGATCACGTAAGCCAAGTGGTGCGACAGCACGTTTACGTCGGGATTGTGCTGCATACCCGACGCTTCGAGCTGATCGAGCAACAGCACCGGGGCCTCCAGTGGCGGCAGCAATTCACGCAGGCCCGATTGGGTCAGCAACGCAACCGGCGCGCTGTCTTCAAGCATGAACTTCAGGCGCTCCAGCGGATAGGCCGGGTCCAGCGGCACATAACCCGCGCCGGATTTCAGGATCCCGAGCAGACCAACGATCATCTCCAGACCACGTTCAACACAAATCGCTACCCGGTCATCCGGGCGGATGCCCAGCGTCAGCAACTGATGCGCGACCTGATTCGCCCGGGCATTCAACTCGCTGTAGGTCAGCTGTTGATCTTCGTAAGCCACCGCCACCGCATCGGGTTGCGCCAGCACCTGAGCTTCAAACTGACCATGGATCGTGCGGTCCTGCTCATACGGTGTCTTGGTCGCGTTCCAGTCTTGCAAGGTGAGTGCTTCAGCCGGCGTTGGCAGCAGAAAACCTCTGACAGGCATGGCGTCATCGGCCAACCCCTGCTCCAGCACATGCATAAAGCGCTCAACCATCGCCTCAACGTCGGTTTGTTTGAAATACGCCTCGTTGTAGGTGAAGTGCATCCACGCGGTTTCATCGTGGGGGCTGGTGCGGATGTGGATGGTCAGTGGTGTCTGTTCATGATTGCTCGAACTCTTGACCACACTGGCCGGCGCCTGGCCGTACATGAACTGGTGATCGACTTGCTCATAGGAAAACGACAAATCAAACAACTGCGCGCGATCATCACGGCGCAGGCCCAACGAACGGTTCATGTCGCTGAGCGGATAACGCTGGTGGCGATAATCCTGCTTGAGCGTGCGCGCAATTTCCCGCGCCAGTTCACCGAACGACAATTCATCGCTGAACTGCAAGCGCACGGCGCTCACTTGGGTAAACAAACCCAGGGTATTGCGGAAATTCGCGTTTGAGCGGTTAAGGATCGGCAAACCGATCACCAATTCATCGCGCTCTGGCGTGCGCACGAAATAGACGTACAGCGCGGCCAGCAGCACGTGGAAGCGCGAGACCTGAAGCGATTGCGCCAAGGCGTCGATGCGGTCGTTGAGCGAGTGCGGATAACGCTGGGTCACCACGCGGCTCGGTGCCCCGCGATCCGGATACTGGTCGCGGTAACGGGCAACAAACAACGGCTCCGGTACGTCCCGGTATTTTTCCAGCCAATACGCCTGGTCACGGGCGAAACGCGGGGAGTCGCGATACCGCGCATCGTCGTGGATGAACTCCACATAGGACGGTGCCGACAGGTCAGGCTGCTGGTTATTGTCCAGTGCGCTGTAAAGCTCACCCACGGAATCAAACATCAGGCTGATGCCCCAGCCATCCTGGATCAGGTGATGAACGTGGGCAACGAAGTAGAACGAAGTGTCGCTGAGCTTGGCCAAGTGAAAGCGGAACAACCGACGGCCATCCAGCGGAAACGCGATCTCGATCTGTTGCTGCATCCAGGCTTGCACTGCTGCCTCGGGATCGGCGTGACCGGAAAAGTCCTGCAACTCGACCTGTTCCACCATGGCGGCGGCCAGCGCCTGCATCGGCGCGCCCTCTTCGCCCACGTTGGGCAGCAACACGGTGCGCAGGGCATCGTGCTTTTGAATCAGCAATTCAATCGCGCGCTGGAAGCGTTCGGGGTCGATGTGCCCTTTGATCTGGATGTAGCCGCCGATGGTGTACAGGGGCGAATCGCCCTGGGTCATCTGGTCCAGCCAGATATCGCGCTGCGCGGCGGTCAGCGGGTAGGTTTCGGACAGCTCAAGACGTTGATTCATGCTCCGCACTCCATGGCACGCACGGCCTCAACCAAGGAAAAACCTGTCGCGACAAAGTCGCCCAACGCACGAGCAGCGATAAATTTCATAAGTTCCTTCTCGAAGATTTGTCAGTGCCACCCGGGACACAAAGCACCAGGCACGCTTGGAGTGGGTACGGAATCAGTGCGCCGAACCGGCCTGTGGTCAGGCTCGGCGGCGGTGTCAGGAGATGTGGCGCGGTCTACGCCAGGGAGCTCAGGTTCTTGTCGCGGGCGGTGCAGTTGATATCGGAGACGATGTGCCCGTCGGCCAACTTGATGATGCGGTCGGCCAGTTGGAAATATTGATCGTCGTGGGTGATGATCAGCACCGTTTTGCCGCGTCGCTTGAGGTCCGGCAGCAGTTCTTCATAGAAGAATTTCTTGAACGGCGGATCCTGATCGGCGGCCCATTCGTCGAGCACGTAGACCGGCCGGTCTTCCATGTAGGCGCAGACCAGCGCCAGGCGTTTTTGCTGGCCGTAGGACAGCTCCTTGGTGGTCGAATAACCGAGGCCTTCGATCTTGATTTTGTCCGCCAGGCCCAGGGTTTCCAGGTACTTCTGGGCCAGCGCGGGACTGCCCTCTTCCTCGTCCGGCCCGATCAGGCGATTGAACAGGTGGAAGTCGGAGAACACGGCGGAAAACAAGTCGCGGAAATCACTGCGGCTGTCATCGGTGATGGCCTTGCCGTCGAGCATGACTTCACCGCTTTGCGGGATGTAGAGACCGCAGATCACCTTGGCCAGGGTACTTTTGCCGCAACCATTGCCGCCAACGATGTAGATCAACTCGCCGGACTGGATACTCAAATCGATCGGCCCCAGGCCGAAACCGGTCCCGGTGACTTTGTCCTGGTAATGCATGCGCACGTCTTTGAGTTCGATGCTGTCCCAGTATTTTTTGTGCTCCAGCAACAGCGTGGCGGCGACTTCCGGTTCAACCGGATCCGGGTGTGGGTCGTTGATCGAGAAGCCGAATTCGGCCAGGCGTGTACAAGCGATACGCCCGCCCGCCAGGACCGGCATCGCGCCAACCAACAGCGACAGCGGCCCCATGATGTACAGCACCGCGAGCACGCTGGCGGTCATGACTTTCGGGTCGAGGGCGATGACCAATGGCGCGGCAAACAGCAGGCAACCGATCAACAGCGACAGGGTGAACTGGCCGACGTTATCGGCGGCGGTGTACCAAAGGCGCTCGATGAAATTGAAGCGCGCCACCCGAGTGGAAGACGCCTGGATTGCCGAGCGGGCAAACCAGCGACGGCGGATGCCGTTGAGCTTCAGTTCCTTGAGGCCGAACACCAGGGCATGCGTGTATTCGTTGAACGAGGTGAACTCATCGCGGACCCGACCGGAGTAGCGGATGCCGCCCAGGAAAAAGAACATATAGAGGATGACGCCGACGACCATCAGCGTCAGGGTCAGGGCGAACACCACCCACGACAGGTACGCCAGGTAAGCGATGCCGAATATAAATACCGTCGCCTCGATCAACACCGTGGGCATGACCACCAGCGTGGTGTTCAGCTGCGGGATGTCGTTGGTCAACATCGTCAACACGTTTGGTGGGCCGCGCCGGTCGACTACTTCCAGCGGCGTACCAAGGATCTTGCGGCACAGGGCGATGCGCAAGCGGGTCATGATGCGCATGCTGGCGTAGGCCGGAAACAGCGCGGCGCCATTACGGAAAATCAGCGCCACCACACTCAGGCCGACAAACCAGATCAGTGCATCGGTGCGCGTGCCTTCTTCATGAATGGCTTTGTTGATCACGCTGACCACGGCAATGGACGCCACGCCGCTGATGATGCCGGTGATCAAGGTGAAGAAGGTCAGCCAAGGATGACTGCGCCACAGCAGGCGCATGACCGAGCCGGGTTTCGGCTTTTTGTCCTTCTTTGGCTTCTTCTCTTTCTTCTCGCCTTTCATTGATCGCTATCCTCAAATGGGCTCACCGCAGGGCATCAAGTGTACGGAGCGTGAGCAAATCGGCTGTCCCGGATTGCCGGTACAAAACCGCAAATGCCTGGCACCCGGCCGCTGTTATTGTTCCTGCCAGACATCGTTTCTGGCGGTCATCTCACCCATGGCCACCACAATCAGGCGCGGTTCTTCATACGGGTCGCGGGCGTGGGCGGTGAGCATGTTGTCGAGCATCACCACATCGCCTTTCTGCCAATCGAAGCGCACCGCGCAGGACTCATACGCCTCGCCGAGCAACGCCATGACTTCGTCTTCGATCGGTGTGCCGTCGCCGTAACTGACCATGCGTGGCAAGCGATCTTCACCGAACATGTCGAGCAGGTCTTCGCGCATTTCCTCGCCCAGGCAGAACGGGTGATGCAGCTGCACCTGATTGAAAAACGCCGATTCACCGGTCACCGGGTGCTTGATCACCGCCGGGCAGCGGGTGCGAATCTGCAAGGTGTCGGCGTCGAGCCAGGCGCACTCGGTGCCCTGTTCATGGCAACGGGCCTCGACCACAGCGGGGTCATCGACACCGAAAAAATTCTGCCAGCTCGGCTCGACGCCTTTGGTGAAGGTGCGGCTGTAGGTCAGTGCCTTGCGCTCGAACGTCTCGACGATGTCGGCGGGCAGCAGGCGAATCATTTGGCGGATGTCCACCAGGGGTGTTGCGCCACCCACGCGGGAAGGCTTTTCGCAGAAGAACCATTGCTTGCGCGGCCAGCTTTCGAGGTGAGAACTCTCGTTGTGGTACAGGATCATTTCCCGCTCGGGATAAGGCGTCGAACGATAGACATTGCGCCCGCCCTCCTTCTTCGGCAGGTCGCCGTAGCTGCCATGCAGACCGGGTGACAGTGCCTCGGCGAAGGCTTCGAAGGACGACACCGTGTCAAGCCCAAAGCCGCGAAAAAGCACGGCGCCATGCCGACACAACAAGGCCTCCACCGCCTCGCGCCGGGCCGAGGCCCACGCCGCAAAATCAAGGCCGGCAGTCACCGGTTCGATCACCACCGGCAGGCTGAGCCCGGGGCTCAACAAAGAAAGCCGGACCGACGCATCCAGACCGTTGTCAGCCCAACCAACCGCCGCAGTTTCAAGATTCATGCACAACTCCCAAGCCATATGGATCGATCGCGCAAGGATCAAAACATTGCGGGTGGGTCATGTCTGTAACCGCAATCCGGGACAGGCTCGGATGTCATCCACCGCCCCATGTGGGAGCGGGCTTGCTCGCGAAAGCGGCGGCACATCCCACATTGATGTATCAGACAGGCCGCCTTCGCGAGCAAGCCCGCTCCCACATTTGGTTCGTCGTTCGCTCCATCTGTGCGCTTGTCCCCATTTCCCGCGACAGACATCCGCTTGAACACGGTGCTGAAATACGGCAGCTGCGAATCGCGGTCGGTCCCCGGATACCTGTCCGGTGGACGGTCGAATGACCTCGCCCGTCGAGGCAACCGTGATGCACCTTTCCCCATTCACTGGAGCGTTAGTCATGCCGATCACCAACACGGGCGGGGCGCTGAACTCCGCGTCATCGCCTCTCAAACCCGCAGCGTTGCTGCATGAGTTGTTCAGTGCCAAGGCCCGCGAATTTCCCGAGCGAACGGCGGTGTCCGACGAAACCCGGGCCTTGAGCTATGCGGAACTGGAAGCCGTCTCATCGAAACTCGCGGCACGCCTGCGTCATGAAGGGGTGACTGACGGCATGCTCGTGGGCCTGTGCCTGGAGCGCAGTGTCGACCTGGTGATCGGTCTGCTCGGCATCCTGAAAGCCGGCGCGGCTTATGTGCCGGTTGACCCGCTGTACCCGGCCAAACGCCTCGAACATATCGTGCGCGACAGCGGCATCAGCCTGATGATTTCTTCCAAGGATGTCGCCAGCGTTCCGGCGAGTCCGTCGCTGCGCGTGCTGCATCTTGACGCTTTGCTGACCGGCCCAGAGGTCGACTCGACTGCACCAAAACTCAACGCGGCAACCGCCCCGGCCTATGTGATTTACACCTCTGGCTCGACCGGCGAACCCAAGGGCGTGCTGGTCGCACACGGCAACGTCAGCAGTCTGCTGGAAAGCACACAACGCTCGTATGGCTTCGCGCAGACGGACGTCTGGTCGATGTTTCATTCCATCGGTTTCGATTTTTCCGTGTGGGAAATCTGGGGCGCACTGGCCCATGGCGGCCAGGTCGCCGTGGTGCCTTACGACGTGTCGCGCTCGCCGGAATCGTTCCGCAAGTGGCTGGTGCGCAACGGCGTGACCGTGCTCAGCCAGACCCCTTCGGCCTTCCGTGGTCTTGATGAGATTGACCGCGCGGCCAAGGATCGCCTGGCCCTGCGTTATGTGGTGTTCGGTGGCGAAGCCTTGCCGGCCACGGTGCTGCGTCCCTGGGTCGAGCGTCACGGCGATGAAAAGCCCGCGCTGATCAACATGTACGGCATCACTGAAGCCACGGTCCACACCACTTACAAACGGGTGCGCGGCCAGGATCTGGAAAGCTCGGCGATGGTCTCCATCGGTCAGCCACTGGATGGCTGGAAGCTCAACCTGCTGGACGTGAACCAGGTCCCAGTGGCCCAAGGTGCGACCGGCGAGTTGTACATCGAAGGTGCCGGCGTCGCTCAAGGCTATCTGAATCGAATTGCGCTCAGTGCCGAACGCTTCGTCACCCTGCCCGGCCACACGAGCCCGTCCTATCGCACCGGTGACTTGTTGATGCAAGGCGCCGACGGTGAATATCGCTACGTCGGGCGTTGCGACGAACAACTGAAAATCCGTGGTTTTCGCATCGAGCCGGGTGAAGTCGAAGCCTGCCTGCAAACCAGCACCGCCCTGTCCGCTTGCCACGTTGGCGCCCATGATTATGGCGACGGCGACTGGCGCCTGATCGCCTATGTCGTACCCACCGATGGCCCGGATGCCTGGACCGAACACTCCCGTGCGCAACTCGCGGCACTGGCCTCGGACAACCTGCCGGACTACATGCGCCCTTCCGCCTACATCGTGCTCCCGGCCCTGCCGATGACCGCCCACGGCAAGATCGACAAGGCGCAGCTGCCGTCGCCGTTGAACGAGACGTCCGCGCCGCTGCAATCCGGGCTGTCCGAGTATGAGCACTTCGTATTGCGGGTCTGGTCCGACGATATCGGCTTGAGCGGCATCGGCCTCAACGATGACTTCTTCGACTTCGGCGGCACCTCCCTGGCCTTGATCCGCTCGTTGAGCAAGCTCAAGACGCATTACCAGATCAACCTGGACCCAGGCGTCCTGGCCGATGGCGCGACCGCCAAGGTCCTCGCCGGCTGCATTAATTCGCTTGTTCAAGCCCACAACCAAAAGGAAGAAGCAAATGTCTGAAGTTGCGGTTAGAAAATTCAACCTGACGAAGGAAGAACGAGAGTCGTTCGAAAAGAATGGCTTCATCGGCCCCTTCACGGCCTACACCCCGGAAGAAATGAAAGAAACCTGGAAGCGTACCCGCTTGCGCCTGCTCGACCGCAGCGCCGCGGCTTATCAAGACCTCGACGCGATTTCCGGCGCCACCAACATCGCCAACTACGATCGCCACCTCGATGACGATTTCCTCGCCGACCACATCTGCCGCGCCGAAATCACCGACCGCATCCAAAGCATCCTCGGCCCTGAAGTGCTGTGCTGGCGCACCGAGTTTTTCCCGAAATACCCTGGCGACGAAGGCACCGACTGGCACCAGGCCGACACCTTCGCCAACGCCTCGGGTAAACCGCAGATCATCTGGCCGGAGAACGAAGAGTTCGGCGGCACCATCACCGTGTGGACCGCGTTCACCGACGCCAACATTGCCAACGGCTGCCTGCAATTTATTCCGGGCACGCAGAACAGCATGAATTACGACGAAACCAAGCGCATGAGCTACGACCCCGAAAACGCCACCGGGGTGGTCAAGGACGGCGTTCGTCGTGGTTTCTTCGGCTACGACTACCGCCAGTTGCAGATCGACGAAAACTGGAAACCTGACGAAGCCTCTGCCGTGCCGATGCAAATGAAGGCCGGCCAATTCATCATTTTCTGGTCCACGCTGATGCACGCTTCCTACCCGCACAGCGGCGAATCCCAGGACATGCGCATGGGTTTTGCCTCGCGCTACGTGCCTTCGTTCGTGAAAATCTACCCGGACTCGGACCACATCGAAGAGTACGGCGGCAAGATCAGCCTGGAGAAATACGGCGCAGTCCAGGTGCTCGGCAACTCCTCACCGGACTACAACCGCCTGGTGACCGAGACCACCCGAGGCAAGAAATTCGGCTCGGAATAATGCTGGCTTGAGCAACGTTGCCTAACAGGAGCACCCTTTCCATGTCCCTTCCCACCGACGCCGCAACGCGCCTGTGCGAGACAGTCAGGATGCTCCGGCATCTTGCCGCCAACCTGCCGGACCCGGTTCGTCTGTGTTTCTTCGCCGGGGGAGACGACAGCACGCCTGTCGCCGCCTCCCCGGCGCGGGTTGCCACAGAGCACGCCGTGACTCGCGCGTTGGCCCACGTTGGCGTCAGCGCCGTGCAGTACTTGCACGGCGCGTCGGCGCAACTGTCGTCGTTCGAATTGTTTATCAGTAAGAAGATTTCCCAGGCCCTCGACTTTCGCTACGACGCTTTCGACGCGCCGGAACCCTTTGAGGCCGTGCTGGCGTCTTTCGATTTCAGCGGCGCCGTCCCGCAGATCGAAACGTCGCGCCTGATCACTCGTGACGGCGTCCCCCTTTCGGTCTATGCCAGCAAACATCGGCAACGCCCGCCCATCGTCCTCGCCCTGCCCTGCGGCATGCCGTTTGATCTTTGCCGTGACTGGTTCGACGCGCTCAGTGAGCGTTACTTTGTCGTGACCTGGGAAACTCGCGGGCTGTTTGGCGCGTGCGAAGCCTTCGACCAGGTGGGCGTCGATACCCATGACCAAGTCGCCGATCTGTTCGCGGTGATGGATCATTTCGAGCTGCACAGTGCACACCTGATGGGCATCTGCGGCGGTGCCGCGATTGTGCTGTGCGCTGCGGCCGTGCATGGCGAACGCGCGCAGTCGTTGAGCCTTTGGCACGGCGACTACAACCTGGGCGATGACAGCCTGCGTACGCCGCACCAGCAAAACTTCGAATGGCTGATGGAAACCGCCGCGCAGGACCGGGCCGAGGCGCAAGACCTGCAAGCGATGTTCGTTGATCAAAAGACCCTGGCGACCACGCCGGAACCGATCGCTCATACGGTGCTGTTCCCCTACGTCAACCCGGAGCTGTTCTACCGCTACGCCCGCCTCAATGACGCGCTGAACAAAACCGAGTTGCTCCCCATCCTGCCCCGGATCACGGTGCCGACATTGGTGGTGGCTGGGGACAGCGACAGCACCACCCACATCGGTGGCTCGCGGTTGATTGCGCAGTCCATTGAGGGTGCAACGTTGCATATCGAGAAGGATGGCAGCCATCTGGCATTCTTCGAACGGGCAGCGGAGTCGAAGAAAACGGCGTTTGAATTCATCGACGCAACGCTTGAATTGGCTGAGGTCTGAAACAGGGATTGTGCTGAAGAAACACTAACCCTGTGGGAGCGAGCCTGCTCGCGAAGGCGGCATGACAGTCGACATTATCGTTGGCTGACACACCGCTTTCGCGAGCAGGCTCGCTCCCACATTTGTTTAAGTGTCGATCACAAGATCTGTGGTCGGCACAGACCCCTGCAGGAGCAAAGCTTGCTCGCGAAGGCGTCGCACCAGTCACTACTCATGCCGACTGACACACCGCTTTCGCGGGCAAGCCTCGCTCCTACAGAACCGCGTCGGCCGGGGTCAGTGCTGTGCTGTCCTCATCCCGCACCAACCGATCCAGTCGCCGCATCGGCCGATAGATCAGCGTGCCCAGGCACAACAACACACTCACCGCGCCCGCCACCACAAACAGCAGCGCCACGCCCCGGCCCTTGCCCACACCGAGCCAGCCGCCGATGGACTCGACAAACCGCCCACCCGGTTCAAGCGCCGGCTGGAACCAGTGGTCGACAATCAAGCCACCACCAAAGATCGCAATGCTCGTGGCGGCAATGATCAACATACTGATCAACGCAAACACACTGGCCCGGGACCCGGTGGGGATCTTGCGCATCCACAACGCACTGACGCCGCCATCGGCCACACTGGCCGCCGCGATGGCGACAAACACCACCGCGCAGTAGGCCGTCGTACTCGATACCAGTCCAATGCTGACCACACACAGCGACAACACCAGGTCGGCACACGCAATCAACACCATCAACCGCCCGGGGTTGCCGACAAAGATCAGCAACCCGGCGCCAGACAATCCGCCCAACGCCGCCCAGGTGTACACCACGCCCAAGGTCTGGCTGGTGTGCATCGACAGCAACAACGGCGTGATCATCAACGTCACCATCGACAGCAGCGCATTGCGCAGCATCGTGTAGACCAGCAACCCCGCCATCAGCCGTTCGCTTTTAAAGAAGCCCAGCGCATCGGTGACATTGCGCACTGCGCCGCGCATTACCGACCCCGCACTCGCCCCGCCACCGCCCAATACCGGCGTGCGCGCATGGGAAAACGCCTTGATCACCAATAACGTGCCCGAGCAGAAGGTGATCAGGTCGATGGCAACAATCGTCACCAACCCGGCCTGAGCCATCAGTATCCCTGCCAACAGCGGCCCCACCAGCGCCGAGGCGTTCTTGCTGATGCCCATCAACCCCGAGGCCCGGGTGAATTTGTCGGGTTTAACAATCGAATTGACGGCCGCCTGATAAGCCGGCTGGCGGAACGAACTGACGATCGACGCTAACGCGTTGAACACATACAAATGCAGCGGTTCCAGCCGATCGGTCCAGAGCAGCGCCATCACCACGAACAGCATCGCCGCGAGCAGCACGTCGCTGCAGACAATGATGACTTTGTGACTGACCCGATCCGCCAGACCTCCGGCCAATGGCAGGAAGATGATCGCCGGCAACGTCGCCGCCAGCACCACATTGGCAAACGCAACGGCTGATCCGGTGTGGTTGTAGACCCAGACGCCCAGGGCGAACTCCATCAGCGCGGTGCCGATCACCGCGAGGGATTCGCCCATCCACAGGAAATAGAAACCGCGCCCGAGGGAAAAGTCTGGTCGGGCCGACTTGAAGATCACCGTTTGACCAGGCGTGCAACGCCATGCAGAAGCCGATACGCCAGGGAATACACCACCGCACCCAGTACCAACGGGGCCGCCGGGGTGAACAGATACGTGCGCGCCACTTTGCGAGCGATGGGATAGCGCAGGTCACCGTTGATGTGCAACGGCGTGCCGAAAGTCGCGGCAACGGTGATGCCGAACTCTTCGCCAATCGACTCCACCGCATGCCACCACAGCGCCGGGATATACAGCGCATCGCCGGGTTCGACCACGGCCCGGGTCGGGCGCAATGCGCGGGTGCCGGGGAAACGCTCGGTGTCGATATTGAACAGGTAACCCTCGTTCTCGATCACCGGCCGCAAGCCTTCCCAACTCGCATCATCCGGTGGCAGCAAGAGGATTTCCTTGGCGCCGATCACCTGGGTCATGAACGTTTCGTCGGTGGCGTGGAAGTGCCAGTCCGTATAGGAATCGCGATACAGGAAACCGCGATAGGACGGATAACGCCGGGCCTTGCTCAGCACCGGCATGAACGGCATACCCGCGACGTCGTCCTTCATCTTCTCGAACGCCGCGCCTTCGGTGAAACCGCAACTGTCAGCCACCAACGGCCCACCCTCAACCTTCAACTCGTCGAGAAAGTCGTGGAACAGAATGTCGCGGTGACGCGCGTCCGCCTGTTCGGTCAACGCGGCTTTGACCTCGGGCCCGGACCAGCCGATCACCTCCGACACCATCGCCGAACGCACCACCACCGGGCTGTTGGGCGAGTTGGCCCGCAGGTATTCGGTGTCGGTCCATTTGGTGAACGCCGGCCAGTGGCGCACGGCATTCTTGATCAGGCAGGGACGGTTCTTGGTGACATAGAGGCGCATGAAATCGGCTTTGGAGATTTCATGCGCATCGATCACTTCAACCGCCGCGGCTTCAGCGTAATTGGGGAATCGGGTCAGGCTCCAGGGCTTAACCGCGGGACGGTCCGTTTCGGCTGTCATGTTCATTTCAATGGCTCTCGCAAGTACACCCAAGGGATGGCGTTCGGTCTCTGGGAAAGCATCGATTTTTCTCGAGACAGTCGAGAGCCGGACACGGGCTGACTGAAGGTTTGCCCGGGCTTTTATAGCAGCCCCCTCCCCAGATCCAAAGCGCCGCGCCGGTGCATCGGCACGCTTGTCCCTGCTTCCCATGACAGACAGTCGGCCGTGGATGTTCTAATTTTTTCCGACCCTGTGGAGAGACCGTCAAGGCGCTCGAACGATACGTCCGCGCCGCGAAAACCGCCCTCTCCACGACCTACGTTTCGTCACGTCGATGCTCAGCCCAGCCCCTCAGGTATATCTGCCCATCGAACGGAGACGAGCCTTAATTGACTTAGAAACAGGTGTTTCCGATATGGCTTCGTCTACCGATATGGCGCTTTCCCACGACCTCCAGAATGACAACCAGGCCCACGAGCTCGCTTCCGTCCAACAAGGCATCTGGCTGGATCAGATGGCCCACCCGGAGCTGCCTTACTACAACATCGGCATGGTGCTGGAGATCAAGGGCCGGATCGATGTGCGCTTGCTCGAACAAGCCATCGAACTGATCGCCAATCGGCACGATGCCCTGCGCCTGAGCTTCAGCCACGAAGGTGGCGTCGCGCGTCAGACCGTGTTGCCGTCCATCGAAGTGAGGCTCGACGTCGTCGATTTTTCCGAGGAAGACACCGCCGCCGGACTGGCCATGGCCTACGTGCGTGAAGCCTTCCGCAAGCCGTTCGACAAACTGACCGGCAAGCTGTGGGAAGCACGATTGGTGCGGTGCGGACCGGAGCGTTTCTACTGGCTCAACCGCTATCACCACCTCGTGACCGATGGCGCCAGTGTGTCGCTGATCGGTCATGCGGTCAGTGATGCCTACAACGGTCTGCTTGCCGGTGACGACAACCCGCCCGAAGGCCATTCCTATATTTCCTTCCTGGCAGAAGACCGTAGCTACATCGAATCAACGCGTTTCGAGCGCGACCGCGCGTTCTGGCATGAGAAATTTGCCCAGTTGCCGCCGGCGCTGTTGCAGCAAAGGGTTGCGGTCGCAGGCAGCGGCATCGCCCCGAGTGCGCAAGCGCAAGCGATGATTCCTCGCGCCCTGTTCAACGCCCTGGCGCAATTCGCCAGCGGCCATGGCATGTCCCTCGCCCACGTATTGATGACGGTCCTGGCCACGTACTTCTGCCGCACCGAAGGCGTGGACGAAATCGTGATCGGCATGCCCGTGCACAACCGCACCACCGCGCGCCAGAAAGCCACGGTCGGCATGTTCTCCTCCCTCAGCCCGATTCTGCTTGAAGTCGATCCGCAAGCCTCGTTGCTGGACCTGATGCAGGTCGTCGCCACGCAACTGCGCAAATGCTACCGCCACCAGCGTTTCCCGATTGCCGAGTTGAACCGCTCCCTGAAACTGGCGCAGCAAGGGCGCCGACAACTGTTCGACATCTCGCTGTCCTTCGAAAGCCTCGACGGCGACATTCATTTCGGCGGCATGCCATCGGAAGTGTTCACCCTGGACAATGGTTATGAACGCACGCCGCTGGCGATTTTCGTGCGTGACTACCACCCGAACGAAGACGTGTACTTGGACTTCAACTTCAACACCGCATTCTTCACCCTCGACGAAGTGCAGCAGCTGCAACAGCGCATTCTGTCGATGCTGGAAACCGTGATCGAGCATCACGCGCTGCCGGTCGGGCACTTCCCGATCATGCCTGCGACAGAGCGGCAGCAACTGCTCGGCGAGTTCAACGCCACCGAGCGCGATTACCCACGGGATCTGTTGATCCACGAACTGTTCGAACAGCAAGTCGCCCGCCGCCCGGAAGCCAATGCAGTCAGCGACGACAGCGGTCAGGTGTTGAGCTACGCCGAACTCAACCGCCGGGCCAATCAGTTGGCCCATCGGTTGATCGAACTGGGTGTCGGCCCTGACGCACGGGTTGCCGTGTGCCTGCGCCGTAGTCCGGAGATGGTGATTGCCCTGTTGGCGATCCTCAAGGCTGGCGGCGCTTATGTGCCGATTGACCCGGATCTGCCGGTTTCTCGCCGCGAATACATGCTCGATGACAGCGCACCGTTGGCGGTGTTGAGCAGCGCAGCACTGCTTGCGACCCTGCCCGCGTTGAACGTGCCGGTGTTAGTGCTGGATCGCGATACCCATGATTTCCCCGACACCAATCCGCAAGTGTCAGGCCTCAACGCCACGCACCTGGCCTACGTGCTCTACACCTCGGGCTCGACCGGCATGCCAAAAGGCGTGATGAACGAGCATCGCGGGGTGGTCAACCGGTTGCTCTGGGCGCGTGATGAATACCGCGTCGATGAAACCGACCGCGTCCTGCAAAAGACCCCGTTCGGTTTCGACGTGTCGGTCTGGGAATTCTTCCTGCCGTTGCTGGCCGGTGCGCAACTGGTGATGGCGCGTCCGGGTGGCCATCAGGAGCCGGATTACCTTGCGAAAGTGATTCGAAGCGCCGGCATCACTATGCTGCATTTCGTGCCGTCGATGCTTGAGCTGTTCCTGGAAGACCGCACCAGCCAAGGCTTCCCGGGCCTGCGTCGGGTGCTGTGCAGCGGCGAAGCCCTCCCTCGCAGTCTGCAAAATCGCTTCGAACAGCAACTGGCCGAAGTCGAGCTGCATAACCTGTACGGCCCTACCGAAGCGGCCATCGACGTGACCGCGTGGCACTGCCGTCCGACCGATCGCGGCGACAGCGTGCCGATTGGCCGACCGATCGCCAATATCCAGATCCGCATTCTCGACAGCTTTGGCGAACCCACGCCGATGGGCGTCGCCGGGGAAATCAATATCGGTGGCGTCGGCGTGGCCCGGGGTTACCTGAACCTGCCGGAGCTGAGTGCCGAGCGCTTTGTGGCCGATCCGTTTTCTACGGATCCTGAAGCACGCCTGTACAAAACCGGTGACCTGGGCCGCTGGTTGGCGGATGGTTCGATCGAGTACATGGGCCGCAATGACTTCCAGGTGAAGATTCGCGGCTTCCGCATTGAGTTGGGTGAGATCGAAGCCAAGCTGGCCAACCATCCGGACGTGAAGGAAGCCGTGGTACTGGCGCGTGAAGATGCGTTGGGCGAGAAGCGTCTGGTGGCCTACTACACAACCACCGATGAAGCGCTGGAGACTGAAACCCTGCGTACGCACCTGCAAGCGCTGTTGCCGGAATACATGGTGCCGGCGGCGTATGTGCGCCTCGACGCGCTGCCGCTGACCTCCAACGGCAAGTTGGATCGCAAGGCATTGCCGGCGCCGGATCTGGCGTCGCTGGTCACTCGCACTTACGAAGCCCCGGTGGGTGAAGTTGAAATTGCCCTGGCGCAGATTTGGCAGGATTTGTTGGGCTTGCCGCAGGTGGGGCGTCAGGATCAGTTCTTTGAGTTGGGCGGCCATTCGCTGCTGGCGATTCAACTGATTTCCCAGGTGCGTTTGCGACTGGGCGTCGAGCTCGGCCTGGCTGATTTGTTCGCCCAGCCTGAGCTTGCCGCGTTGGCACAAGCCGTGGCTGAGGCCAGTCGCAGCACCTTGCCGGAGATCGTCACGGTTTCCCGCGAGGAAGAGCTGCCGCTGTCGTTTGCCCAGCAACGGTTGTGGTTCCTGGCGCAGATGGAAGGTGGCAGCGCCGCTTATCACATGCCGGCGGGCCTGCGTTTGCGCGGGACATTGGATACGGAGGCGCTGCAACGGGCGCTGGATCGCATCGTGTTCCGTCACGAAGCGCTGCGCACCACCTTCGTTCAGGCTCAAGGCGAGGACGCTGCCCAGCGCATCGCCCCGGCGGATTGTGGGTTTGCCTTGCGTCAATACGATCTGCGCGGTGAGGCCGATGCCGAGGCGCAATGGCAGGTTCTGGCAGCGGAAGAAGAGGCCGAGCTGTTTGATCTGGAACACGGCCCGTTGATTCGTGGCCGATTGATCCGTCTCAATGCCCAGGACCATGTGCTGCTGGTGACCATGCACCACATCGTTTCCGATGGCTGGTCGATTGGTGTGCTGACCAATGAACTGGCGGCGCTGTACGAAGCGTTCCGCCATGGCCTCGACGATCCACTGCCAGCGCTGGCGGTGCAATACGCCGATTACGCCGTGTGGCAGCGTCGCTGGTTGAGCGGCGAGGTGCTGCAAACCCAGAACACTTACTGGCAAAAAACCCTGGCCGATGCGCCGGCATTGCTGATGCTGCCGACCGATCGGCCACGTCCGGTGGAACAGGATTACGCGGGCGCCGCACTGTCGGTGGCGTTCGACGCGAGCCTGACCGCAGACCTGAAAAACCTCAGCCAACGCCACGGTACCACGTTGTACATGACGTTGATGGCGGGCTGGGCAGCGCTGCTGAGCCGTCTCTCGGGCCAGGACGAAGTGGTGATCGGCTCACCGGTGGCCAACCGTCTGCGCGCCGAAGTCGAAGGCTTGATCGGCTTCTTCGTCAACACCCTGGCCGTCCGTGTGGATGTCTCCGGCGCCCTGAATGTTGAAAACCTGTTGGCCCGGGTCAAGGCGCAAACCCTCGGCGCCCAGGCCCATCAGGACCTGCCGTTCGAACAAGTGGTGGAAGCGCTGAACCCGGTGCGCAGCCTGGCTCACAGTCCGTTGTTCCAGGCGATGTTGTCGTGGCAGACCGCCAACGGCGATGACTTGGTGCTCGGGGAATTGAAACTCGAAACCCTGGGCATGACCAACCGTGTGGCCAAGTTCGACTTGTCGCTGGAACTCGGTGAGGTCGGCGGGCAACTGCTCGGCACGCTGGAATACGCCACGGCGTTGTTCGATGAGCGCACGGTGCAGCGTTATCTCGGTTATTTCGAACGGGTACTGCGTGGCATGGTGGCCGACGATCAGGCGCAGGTTGACCGTATCGAGTTGCTCGATGCCGGCGAACGCCAACGCTTGCTGGTTGACCTCAACGCCACCCGCGCTCCGTATCCGCGCGACAAAACCATTCACCAGTTGTTTGAAGCCCAGGCCGAAGCGCAACCGGACGCCATTGCGGTGGTGTTTGACGGCGAGCAGATGAGCTACGCCGAACTCAATCGCCAGGCCAACCAGATGGCGCATCACCTGATCGGGCTGGGCATTCGTCCGGATGATCGGGTGGCGATTTGCGTCGAACGTGGCGCGGAAATGCTGGTCGGCTTGCTGGCGATTCTGAAATCCGGTGCCGGTTATGTACCGCTGGATCCGGCGTATCCGGCTGAACGACTGGCCTACATGCTCACCGACAGCACTCCGGCGGTGTTGTTGACTCAACGGGCGTTGCAGGATCGTTTGCCAGTGCTCGACGTGCCGGTGGTGCTGCTCGACCGTGAAGAACGCGTGCACATCGCCGATGGTTACGACGACAACCCGGTGATCCTGTCGTTGGGCGTGCGCCATTTGGCCTACGTGATCTACACCTCCGGCTCCACCGGCACCCCGAAAGGCGTGATGATCGAACATCGCGGGCTGGTCAACTACACCCTCGACGCCATTCGGTTGTTCGGTCTGACAAATGCCGACACCGTGTTGCAACAAAACACCCTGAACTTCGATTTGTCGGTGGAAGAAATCTTCCCGGCGCTGATCGCCGGTGCGACCCTCGCGCCGAGCCGCAACATCTTCGGCACCTCCCAGGACGACATCCGCCCAACCTTCCTGCACCTGACCGCTGCCCACTGGCACACCCTGGCTGCCGAGTGGCACTACAACCCGACGCTGGCGCAAGAACAACTCCGCGACGTGCGCCTGATCAACGTCACCGGCGACGCGCTCTCCACGCAAAAACTGCAAATGTGGGAGCAAATTCGTCCGGCGCACACCCAACTGGTCAACACCTACGGTCCGACCGAAGCCACGGTGTCTTGCACCGCAAGCTACGTCACCTTCGAAGCGCTGAACAGCAACGCCAGCATCGGCACACCGATGGCCAACACACGCATCTACCTGCTCGATGCGCACCTGCAACCGGTGCCCTTCGGCGTCATCGGCGAAATCTACATCGGTGGCGACGGCGTGGCACGGGGTTACCTGAACCTCGACAAAATCACCGCCGAACGTTTCCTGCCTGACCCCTTCAGCAACCTCGCCAGCGCCCGCCTCTACAAAACCGGCGACCTGGCGCGCTACCGCCCGGACGGCGGCCTCGAATACCAAGGCCGCAACGACTTCCAGGTCAAGGTTCGCGGTTTCCGTATCGAACTCGGCGAGATCGAAGCCAAGCTTGGCGACTGCACCGGCGTGAAAGAAGCCGCCGTGATCGTCCGCGAAGACGCGCCGGGCGAAAAACGCCTGGTCGCCTACGTCGTGCCACAAACCGGCATCACCCTGACCGCTGCCAACCTGCGCGCGCAACTCGCTCCGTTGCTCGCCGAATACATGCTGCCAAGTGCCTTCGTCAGCCTTGAAGCTTTGCCGCTGACACCCAACCGCAAGCTCGACCGCCGAGCGCTGCCAGCGCCGGATGCCGCAGCCTTCGCCAACCGCACCCACGAAGCCGCGAAAGGCTCGACCGAAATCGCCCTCGCCCAGATCTGGCAGAGTTTGCTCAAAGTCGATGCCGTGGGTCGCCACGATCACTTCTTCGAACTCGGCGGTCACTCGCTGTTGGCCGTCAGCCTGATCGAACGCCTGCGCCAGCAAAACCTGTCTGCCGACGTGCGCACCGTGTTCACCTCGCCGACCCTGCGCGACATGGCCCAGGCGATTGATCGCGACACCCGCGACCTGTTCCAGGCCCCGGCCAATCGCATTCCCGCCGGTTGCACCGCGCTGACCCCAGACCTGTTGCCCCTGGTCGAGCTCGAACAGGCGCACATCGACCGCATCGTCGCCAACATCCCCGGCGGCGCCGGGAATATCCAGGACATCTACCCGCTGGTGCCGTTGCAGCAAGGCATCCTTTTCCACCACTTTCTCGGCCATGAAGGCGATGCCTATCTGGTGCGCTCGCTGATCGAGTTCGATGATCGCAGCCGTCTCGACGCCTTCGTCGCGGCGCTGCAACAGGTCATCGACCGTCACGACATCCTGCGAACCGCCGTTCAATGGAGCGGCCTGCCGCACGCGGTGCAGATCGTCCAGCGCCGCGCGGTGCTGCCCGTGCATACCGTCACCCTCAACGATCAAGAAGACGCGCTGGTCCAGCTCGAAAACATCAGCGATCCACGTCACTTGCGCCTGGACCTGACCAAGGCGCCGCTGCTGTGCGCGCACATCGCCAAAGATCCGCAGTCGCCACGCTGGTTGCTGTCGCTACTTGACCACCACATGGTCAGCGACCACGTCACGCTGGGGATTCTTCTCGAAGAAGTGCAAGCGATCCTCAATGGCGACAGCGCCAGCCTGCCAACCCCATTGCCTTACCGTGACTTCGTGGCGCAGACCCTCGCGAGTCCGCCACAGGTCCATGAAGCCTATTTCCGCCAGCGTCTGGCGGATATCGACGAACCCACCGCGCCATTCGACCTGCTGGATATCCAGGGCGACGGCAGCGACGTTTCGATGGTCAACGTGCGCCTCGACACGACACTGGCCCGCAACATCCGCGTTGCCGCGCGCAAACGTGGCGTCACCCCGGCGGTGCTGTTCCATATCGCTTGGGCGCTGGTGCTCGCACGCTGCACCGGGCGTAACGATGTGGTGTTCGGCACCGTGGTGTCGGGTCGTTTGCAAGGTTCGGCGGGTTCTGATCGGGCTCTCGGGGTGTTTATCAATACCCTGCCGGTGCGTGTGCGTCTGAGTGAACAGACCACCCCCGCGCTGGTTGCCGATACCTATCGCGACCTGAGCGCCCTGCTCGCCCACGAACAGGCCTCCCTCGCACTGGCCCAGCGTTGCAGTGGGCTGTCCGCCGGCCTGCCGCTGTTCACTACCCTGCTCAACTATCGCCACCAGACCGGCGATGCGTCGCTGGCTAATGAAGATCAAGTGCTGGCCTGGGAAGGCATCCGCTTCCTGAGCAACGAAGAACGCACCGGTTACCCGATCGAAATCGCCGTGGCAGATGAAGGCGCGGACTTCTCCCTGAGCGCCCAAGCGACTGCGGGCATCGATCCACAGCGTATCGCCGCTTATATGACCCATGCCGTCACCGCGCTGGTCGAAGCCCTTGAACACAACCCCGAGCAACTGGCCGACACCCTCAACGTGCTGCCCGAAGCCGAGCGTCAGCAACTGCTCGGCGGCTTCAATGCCACCGTTACTGACTTCGACTTGTCTCAACCGCTGCAGGCGCTCTTCGAAGCCCAGGTGCGTGTACGACCCGAGGCGATTGCGCTGGTCTACGAGGATCAGCAACTCACCTACGCCCAGCTCAACCGCCGCGCCAACCAGCTCGCACGGCGCTTGATCGCCCTCGGTCTGCAACCGGACCAGCGTGTTGCGCTGTGTGCCGAGCGCAGCCCGGAGATGCTGATCGGCTTGCTCGGCGTGCTCAAGGCCGGCGGCGCCTACCTGCCCCTCGACTTGGCCCTGCCGGTCGAGCGCACGGCGTTCATGCTCAGCGAAAGCACGCCATTGGTGGTACTCACCCAACAGGCTTTGGCGGCGCAATTGCAGGTCGGCGAAACGCCGCTGTTGTTGCTCGATGAACGCGAGTCCCTGGACGCTGGCAACGACCCGGCCTTCGATCTGGACCCGGTGATTGCCGGGCTGACCCCGGCGCATCTGGCCTACGTGATGTTTACCTCGGGCTCGACCGGCAAGCCGAAAGGCGTGATGGTCGAACACCGCAACGTGGTCAATCTGTTGCGGACGATGGCTGAAAAAGTCGGGGCGAATGCCAATGATCGCGTACTGGCGCTAACCACCCTCGGCTTCGATATTGCCGGTCTGGAACTGTTCCTGCCGCTGATCTGCGGCGCACGGGTGGTGTTGGCTTCCCGTGATCAAGCTCATGACGGTCGACTACTGGCCGAAGTCATTGCGCGCAACGAAGTCACCCTCGCCCAGGCCACCCCGGCGAGCTGGCGCATGCTGCTGGATTCAGGCTGGTCGGGCGATACATCGCTGACCGCCCTGTGTGGCGGCGAGGCCTTGCCGGCTGATCTGGCCCGGCGTCTGGCCGGACAGGTCGCGCGCCTGTTCAACGTGTACGGCCCGACCGAAACCACCATCTGGTCATCGGCAATTCAGGTCAGCGCTCAGGACACCCTCGGCAGCCAGGTCAGCATTGGCCGGCCGATCGCCAATACGCAGTTCTACCTGCTCGACCCGCAAGGTAACCCCGTACCGGTCGGTGTCTCGGGGGAAATGTTTATCGGCGGCACCGGCGTGGCCCGTGGCTACCTGAACCGTCCCGACCTCAGCGCCGAACGCTTCCTCACCGATCCATTCAGCACAGTGCCGAACGCGCGAATGTATCGCACCGGCGATCTCGGCCGCTGGTTGGCCGACGGCAGCCTGGAATTCCTGGGACGCAACGACTTCCAGGTGAAGATCCGCGGTTTGCGCATCGAACTGGGCGAAATCGAAAACGCCCTGATGGCCTGCCCCGGTGTGCGTGAAGCGGTGGTGATCGCTCGCGACGACACCCCGGAAGTCGCCAACAGCCAACGCCTGGTCGCCTACTTGTGCGGCAACCCGGTTCCGGCCGAACTGCTGCGCGCCGAACTGCTGAAAAGCCTGCCCGACTACATGGTGCCCAGCGCCTACGTGCAACTGGACGCCCTGCCCCTCACCCCGAACGGCAAACTCGACCGCAAGACTCTGCCGGCGCCGGGCCAGGACGCCGTGGCCAGCCGCACCTATGAAGCGCCCCAAGGTGAAACCGAAATCGCGATTGCCAGCATCTGGCAGGACTTGCTGCACCTTGAGCAGGTCGGGCGTCACGACGGTTTCCTTGAACTCGGCGGCCATTCGCTGCTGACCGTGCAGTTGCAGGCCCGCCTGCATCAGGTGCTCGGTGTCGAAATCGCCTTACGCACGCTGTTTGCCCAGGGTTCGCTGAGTGCCATGGCCGAGTGCGTCAGCCACGCCAGCCTGTCGCTGGTGCAACCGATCCCGCTGGTTTCGCGCAAACAGGCGCCGCCCTTGTCGATGGCGCAGCAGCGGTTGTGGTTCCTCGATCAACTCGATCATGCCGCCAGCGCGGCGTATCACCTGCCCGCGGCGCTGCGCCTGAGCGGCAGCCTCGACGAAACCGCCCTGCGCCGCGCCCTCGACCGCATCGTTGCGCGCCACGAGAGCCTGCGCACCACCTTCGAACGTCGCGACGATAAAGTCGGCCAATACTTCGCCCCGGCGGACGCTGGCTTCACCCTCACCGAGCACGATTTACAGCGCCTGCCGCCCGAGGCACGGGAACATGCGGTCAAGGAACTCGCGCAAATCGAGGCCCACGCGCCGTTTGATTTGAGCCGTGGCCCGCTGATCCGTGGCCGTCTGTTGCGACTGGACGACAGCGAGCATGTGTTGCTGGTGACTCAGCACCATATCGTCACCGATGGCTGGTCTATCGCGCTGCTGATCGAAGAGTTCAACGCGCTGTACACCGCGTTCAGCCAGGGTTTGGACGATCCGCTGCCGGACTTGGCGCTGCAGTACGCCGACTATGCGGTGTGGCAGCGTGAATGGTTGCAAGGTGAGGTGCTGCAAACCCAAACCCGCTACTGGACCCAGGCTCTGGATGGCGCGCCGGCACTGCTCGAACTGCCGGCAGACCGGCCGCGCCCGCAAGTACAAAGTTATATCGGTTCCAGCGTACCGCTGCGCCTGTCGCCAGAGTTGAGCAACGCAGTGCGCCGCTTCAGCCAGCAACAAGGGCTGACGCCGTTCATGACCTTGCTCGGTGCCTGGTCGGTGCTGCTTGCACGCTTGAGCAATCAGTCCGACGTGGTAATCGGCACCCCGGTGGCCAACCGTCCCCGCGCTGAAACCGAAGCCCTGATCGGTTTCTTCGTCAACACCCTGGCGTTGCGGGTCGACCTGCGCGACCAGCCAAGCGTCGGGCAATTGCTGGCGCGGATAAAGTCCACCACCCTCGACGCCTACAGCCATCAGGAATTGCCGTTCGAACAAGTCGTCGAAGCCCTGCAACCGGAGCGCAGCCTGGGCCACAGTCCGCTGTTCCAGGCGATGCTGGTGTTTGGCAACACGCCCCATGACCGCACGCTAGAGCTGCCGGACCTGCAACTGAGCCCTGTCGCCCTGCCACTCAGCACGACGCAAACGGATTTGAGCCTGTCGCTCAACGACGATGGCGAGATCATTACCGGGCAGTTCGAATACGCCACCGACCTGTTCGACGCCAACACCATCGAGCGCTGGGGCCGGCACTTCCTGCGTCTGCTTGAGGCGATGCTTGCCGACACCAGCCAAGCCGTCGGCGCCTTGCCGCTGCTGGACGCCGAGCAGTACCTGCAGGTGCTGAAGGACTTCAATCCGAGCGCCGAACCTCTCGACGAAGACCCGGATCGCCTGCCGCAGAAAATCTTCGAAACCCAGGCCGCCCGCACACCGGAGGCGATTGCCCTGGTCAGTGCCGGCGAATCCCTGACTTACGCCACGTTGAACGCACGGGCGAATGGCGTCGCCCATCGCCTGATCAAGCTCGGGGTCAAGCCCGATGACACCGTGGGCCTGTGCGCCCGGCGCAGCGCCGACATGGTGATCGGCCTGCTGGGCATCCTGAAGGCAGGCGCCGCCTACGTGCCGCTCGACCCGCAATACCCGGCGGAACGTCTGGCGCACATGCTCGCCGACAGCGCACCCCGCGTGCTGGTGCGCGAACAAGGGCTTGAGTTGGCGGTGCCGGTTGACCTCGCCACCATCGAGATCGGCAGCGACGAAATCACCCGCAACCCGCAAATCGCCGGTTTGACCGTGGGCCATCTCGCCTACGTGATCTACACCTCTGGCTCCACTGGCCTGCCGAAAGGCGTGATGGTCGAACACCGCGGGCTGCGCAACCTGCTCGACTGGTACCTCAAGGATCTGGCGTTCACCGCCAATGATGCGGTGCTGCTCGCGTCCTCCTACAACTTCGACCTGACCCAGAAAAACATCCTGGCGCCGCTGATGGTGGGCGGTGTGTTGCACCTGGCCGAAGAACCGTTCGACCCCGCCGCCATCGTCCAGCAGATTGCACAGTCGGGCATCACCCACATCAATATGTCGCCGAGCGCCTTCCACGCCTTGGTCGATGCCGACAAAACCCACGCCCTCGCCAGCCTCAAACGCGTGGTGCTGGGCGGCGAGCCGATCCCGCTGGCCATGCTGGAAAAACTCCAGGCGCCTCGGCCAATCGTGATCAACAGCTACGGCCCGACCGAGTGCAGTGACGTGGTGGCCTGGCAAACGGTTGACGCCGACCTCGACGTTTACCGGGACCAGGCAATCCCCATCGGCAAGCCGATCCGCAACATGCAACTGCATGTGCTGGATACCCTCGGGCATCTGGTGCCGATCGGTGTTCGCGGCGAGATTCACATTGGCGGCACCGGCGTGGCCCGTGGCTACCTGAACCAACCGGAGTTGAGCGCCGAGCGTTTCATCACCGATCCGTTCGCTGCCACCGCGGACGCACGCCTGTACAAGACCGGTGACATCGGTCGCTGGCTGGCGGACGGCACCCTCGAATACCTCGGTCGCGATGACCATCAGGTGAAGATCCGTGGCTTCCGTGTCGAGCTGAGCGAAATCGAGGCCGTGCTTGCCGGTTGCGAAGGTGTGCGCGACGTCGCCGTGATTGCTCGCGAAGTCAGCCCTGGCCAATCGGACAGCACGCGACTGGTCGCCTACCTGTGTGGCGAACCGGTGCTCGCCGAATTGCTGCGCAGTGAATTGCTCGCGCATCTGCCCGAGTACATGGTGCCGAGCGCCTTTGTTTACCTCGACGAGTTGCCGCTGACGCCCAACGGCAAACTGGATCGCCGCGCCCTGCCGGCACCGGGTGCCGACGCGTTCGCCAGCCGAGCCTACGAGGCGCCGCAGGGTGACGTGGAAACCGTGATTGCCGGCATCTGGCAGGACCTGTTGGGTCTGGAACAAGTCGGTCGGCATGATCGTTTCTTCGAACTCGGCGGTCACTCACTGATGGCCGTGGCCCTGATCGATCGCTTGCGTGAGCACGGCCTCGGGGCCGATGTGCGCATGGTCTTCGCCTCGCCGAGCCTGCGTGAAATGGCCCGGGCGATTGGCCGTGATGCGCGGGAAATTTTCCACGCACCGCCGAACCTGATCCTGCCCGGCACGACGCAACTGACGCCACAGATGCTGCCGCTGATCGAACTCGATCAAGCGCAGATCGACACCATCGTTGCCAACGTGCCCGGCGGCATCACCAATATCCAGGACATCTACCCCCTCGCGCCGTTGCAACAGGGCATTCTCTTCCACCACTTGCTCGGCCATGCCGGTGACGCGTACCTGATTCGCTCGATGATCGAGTTCGATGAGCGCAGCGGTCTCGACCGCTTCGTCGCGGCGCTGCAACAAGTGATTGATCGACACGACATCCTGCGCACTTCGGTGCAATGGAATGGCTTGCCGGAACCAGTGCAAATCGTGCAGCGCAACGCCGAGCTGGCGGTGCACACGGTCACGCTCGATCCAAAAAGCGACGCCCTCGCGCAATTGGAAAACATCAGCGACCCGCGTCAATTGCGCCTCGACCTGAGCCAGGCGCCGCTGCTGCGCGCCTACATTGGTCGGGATCCGCACAGCCAACGCTGGCTGCTGGCCTTGCTCAACCACCATATGGTCAGCGACCACGTCACCCTGGAAATTGTGCTGGAAGAAATCCAGACCATCCTTCAGGGCCAGGGCGACAGCTTGACCGCGCCGATGCCTTACCGGGATTTCGTTGCGCAGATTTTGGCGACCCCAATCGAAGCCGACGAGGAATACTTCCAGCGCCGGTTGGCCGATATCGACCAACCCACCGCGCCGTTCGGCCTGCTGGATGTGCAGGGCGACGGCAGCGATGTCGAAGAAGTCAGCATGCGCTTCGACGATGGCCTCACCCGTCTGATCCGGGCCCAGGCCCGCGAGCGCGGCATTACCCCGGCCGTGCTGTTCCATGTGGCCTGGGCGCAGCTGATCGGTCGTTGTTCCGGCCGCGATGACGTGGTGTTCGGCACCGTGGTGTCGGGTCGTTTGCAAGGCTCGGCCGGTGCAGAAAGGGCGCTGGGCGTGTTCATCAACACCCTGCCGCTGCGGGTGAACCTGGCGCAGTTTGGCGCCAATGCGCTGGTCGCCGAGACGCACCGCGACCTCAGCGAATTGCTCGCCCACGAACAGGCTTCGCTTGCGCTGGCCCAGCGTTGCAGCGCGGTGCCTGCCTCGCTGCCGCTGTTCAGCAGCCTGTTCAACTATCGCCATCAACTGGAGGATGACGCCGCGCCGACGCAATGGCCGGGCGCGCGGATCCTCTCCGAAGCGGAGCGCGACAACTATCCGCTGACAGTGTCGGTCAACGATTACCAACACGACCTGGGCCTGACCGTGCAGTGCTCGCCGAGCGTCAACCCGCAGCGCATCTGCGACATGATGCAGCGCGCACTGGAGCAACTGACCCAGGCGCTGGCAAACACCCCGGACGCGCTGCTCACGCAACTGGATCTGTTGCCAGAGCAGGAACGCGAGCGCTTGTTGGTCGAATTCAGCCAGACCGCACCGGACGCCGAGTGGTTGGCACAGCACAGCCTGTCCATCAGCGAGCCACGGCTTTATGTGCTAGACGCGGCCGGCCAGTTGGCACCTATCGGTGTCACCGGCGAAATCCATATCGGTGGTGCGCAAAACCTCGGCACCGATCGCTTCATCAGCAACCCGTTCAGCGCAGATCCACAAGCGCGCCTCTACAAGTCCGGCGATCTCGGTCGCTGGCTCGCGGACGGCACGCTTGAAATCCTGGAAAGCCCGCTCACCCTCGGTGACGCCGGTGAAATCGAAGCCGCCGAAGCGCTGCAGTACGAAGCGCCCAAAGGCGAGACCGAACAGAAACTCGCGGCGCTGTGGAGCAACCTGCTCGGCATCGAGCGCATTGGCCGCAACGACCAGTTCTTCGAGCTGGGCGGCCATTCCCTGATCGCGGTGCAACTGACCCTGCGGGCCCGGGAACACTTCGGCGTCGAAGTCACGCTCAAGGCGTTGTTCGAACACCCGTCGCTGCGCGAACTGGCCGACCTCATCACGACCCTGCAACTGGCGCTGTACGAGTCAGAAGTGCTGCTCGATCTCGAGCGCGAACTGGCTTCGTTATCAGAAAGCGACTTGCTCGCTATCGTCTCCAAGGATGCTTAAAAATTGAACAGCCAAAACGATAGTCTGGAACAGCTCAAACGTGCCGCGCTGCTGCGTCTTCTCCAGCAACGCGGTGCGGCAAGGGTCGCCGAAACGCCGGACACGATCAGCCTCGCCGACCGCGCCGCGCCATTGGCCCTGTCTTTCTCGCAGCAACGCTTGTGGTTCCTCGATCAACTCGATCCGACCGCCAGCACTGCCTATCACATCCCGGCGGCGCTAAGCCTGCGTGGCTCGCTGGACATCGTCGCGCTCAAGGCGTCTCTGGACCGCCTCGTCGCCCGGCATGAAAGCCTGCGCACCACGTTTGAACGGGTGGGCGATGAGCCGGTGCAGGTGATTGCCAGCCCGGAGTGTGGTTTTAGCCTGATCGAAGAAGACCTGCGCGCCCTGTCCGCCGAAGAAGCCGCCCGCAGCGCCGAACGCATCAGCGATGCAGAAGCTGCTGCGCCGTTCGATCTACTGAACGGCCCGCTGATTCGCGGTCGCCTGCTGCGCCTGGCCGATGATGAATACCGTTTGCTGATCACCCAGCACCACATCATCTCCGATGGCTGGTCCATCGACGTGCTGGTCAAGGAGTTTGCCGCGCTGTACCAGGCCTTCGCCCGCCAGCAACCGGACCCGCTGCCGCCCCTTTCCATCCAATACGCCGACTATGCGGCATGGCAACGCCGTCACCTCGACGGCGAGCGGTTGGCGAAGAACATCGAATACTGGCGCAGTCACCTGGCGGGCGCGCCGGCCTTGCTCACGGTGCCCACCGACCGTCCGCGCCCGGCGGTGCAGGATTATCGCGGTGCGACCCTGAGTTTCGATCTGCCTGCAGAGCTGTCCAACGCCATCACCCGTTTCGCCCAATCCCGTGCGGCGACGCCGTTCATGACCTTGATGGCTGCGTGGGCCGTGCTGTTGGTGCGCATCAGCGGCCAGCAGGATCTGGTGATCGGCACCGTCGCGGCCAATCGTGACCGGCAGGACGTGCAGTCGCTGATCGGCTTCTTCGTCAACACCCTGGCGTTGCGGATCAGGTTGCACGCCAACCCGACCCTCGACGAGGCGTTGCTGCAAGTCCGCACGCTGATGCTGGAATCGTCGGTCTATCAGGACACCCCGTTCGAGCAAGTGGTCGAAGCGCTCAAGCCACCGCGCAGCACCCGGCACAGCCCGGTGTTCCAGACCATGCTCTACACCAACGCCGGCAATGACGCTGAAACCCTCAGCCTGTCGGGCCTGACCCTGGAATTCCTGCCGTCGCGCAAGGACCAGACGCAACACGATTTGTCGCTGCACATCGATGACTCCGGCGACTGCCTGTCGTGCAGCTTGTCGTATTCGACGGCGCTGTTTGATGCGGCCACGATTGAGCGTATCGCCCAGCGTTTCGAGCGGGTGTTGAGCTACTTCACCGACGCGCCGCAAACCCGCATCGGCGCCCTCGACCTCGACCCCGGACTGAACCTGCCGGCGGTGCAGCCGCAACCCGAAGAACCACGCACGCCGTTGTCGTTCCACCAGGAGCGCATCTGGTTCGTCGATACCTTCGAATCCGGCTATCTGTACGACGCCAATCCGATCTATCACAACATTCCGCTGCTGCTGGAGCTGCGTGGCGCAATCAATCAACCGGCGCTGCAAAGCGCCCTCGACGGATTGCTGGCCCGGCATGACATCCTGCGTTGCCGGGTGGTGTCCGATGGTGCCAGTGCCTGGCAGCGTTTCGACGGCGAGGCGGTGTTACCACTGACGGTGGTGCAAGCCCTGCCGGAACAAATCGCCGCGCGGGCACTGGAATCCACGCGCCAACCGTTGCAAATGGATGGCGGCAGCCTGGTGCGAGCCACGTTGGTACACAGCGACGACCACGACGCCGTGCTCGCGATTGCCGTTCACCACTTGCTGGCCGACCGTGCGTCGATGCAAGTGATCCGCCGCGATCTGCTGGAACTGTATGCCGCCGCCTGCGCCGACCGCCCTGCCCGATTGCCGGCACTGACGGTGCACTACCGCGACTTCGCCGTTTGGCAGCGCCAGTTTCCAGCTGCCGTCAACGAAACCCTGCGTTCATTCTGGGCCTATCAATTGCGCGGCAAGTTGCAAGCGATGGAGCTGCCGCTGAACCGTCCGCGTAACGCGGTGCACACCTACGCCGAGGCGACGCACCCGTTCCTGATCGACACCAAACTGGTCAATCGCCTGAACACTGCCGCCGAACTGGCTGGCGTCGGCGCCAATACCCTGGCCCTCAGCGCCTTCACCGCGCTGTTGCGCCGCTATGCCGGGCACGACGAACTGGTGATCGGCACCACCGCCACTTGCCGCGAAGACCTGGCAGTCAAAGAACTGGTCGGACCGATCGGCAACTTGTCGGTGCTGCGCAACACCTGCGATAACCACACGACGTTGCAGGCCTTGCTTGAACAGGTCGCCAGCACCCAGGCCCAAGCCCTGCGCCATCGCTACATGCCGTTCGACCAACTGGTACTGGCGCTGAATCCTGACAAGGACATGAGCCGCACCGCGCTGTTCGATGTGTTGTTCAACTTCGAACAAGCCGCCAAGGCCTCGGAAATCGTCGCCGGCCTGACGGTCCAGACGCTGGAAACCAACCTGGGCTATGGCAAGAATGACCTGCATCTGTTGGTCGAGGCCGGTGAACAGCAATGGATGGGTCGCTTGACTTACAACGCGCAGATGTTCGATGAAGACTTCATCGAGCAAATGATGCGGCACTACGTGCGCCTGCTCGAAGCCTTCGCCGATGACTCAGCACAACGGGTCGATGAGGTGCCGCTGCTCGATGCTCGCGAACAGCAACACCAGGCCCTGGACTGGAACGACACGGAAGCCGCTTACCCGGAAGAAACCACCCTGCATCAAATGTTCGAAGAGCAGGCCCGGCGCACGCCGCAAAGCATCGCGGTGAGCATGGGCACGCAAAGCCTGACCTACCGCGCACTCAACGAACTGTCGAACCAACTGGCCCGCCGGTTGCGCGCCGCCGGTGTGGTGCCGCAAGACCTCGTTGCAATCCTGCTGGAACGCTCGCTGGACATGATCGTCGCCACCCTCGCCGTGCTCAAATCCGGCGCGGCATATGTGCCCATCGATCCAACATCGCCGTCGGACCGCATCGCGTATGTGCTGCAGGACAGCGGCGCGCGCAAGGCGATTGCCCTGGCAGACATGGCCGTCGAACTGGGCGAACTGGGCATCGAAGTGTTCGATCCCAAACCCCTGAGCACCCAGACTTCGCCTGAAGTGCAGCGCGCTTCGGTGAACCTGTCGAACGTCAATGCGCCGGATCATCTGTGCTACGTGATCTACACCTCGGGCTCCACCGGGCAGCCGAAAGGCGCGTTGCTGGAACACCGCAATGTCATCCGCCTGCTGCACAACAGCCGCACACCGTTCCATTTCGACGCCGATGATGTCTGGTCGCTGTTCCATTCCAACGCGTTCGACTTTTCGGTCTGGGAGATGTTTGGCGCGCTGCTGCATGGCGCCCGCCTGAGCCTGGTGCCCGAAGCCCTGCGCCGGGATCCGCAGGACTTCCTCGCGTTTATCGAAAGCGACGGCATCACCGTTCTCAACCAGACGCCGTCGGCGTTCCATCAATTGAGCGGCGTCGCGACGTCCCGCCCGGAGGTCACCCTGGCGAAGCTGCGCTACGTGATTCTCGGCGGCGAAAGCCTCGAACCGGCCCGCCTCGATGCTTTCCATCGCGCCTTCCCGCATGTCGCGTTGATCAATATGTACGGCATCACCGAAACCTGCGTCCACGTGACCTACAAACACCTCGAAGCGGCGGATATCGCCGAGGGCATTTCCAATGTCGGGCGGCCGATCCCGACCACCGTGACTTACATCATGGACGCGCAACAGCGCCTGATGCCGGTCGGGGTGCCTGGGGAAATCTGCGTCGGTGGCCAGGGGGTCGGCCGCGGTTACCTGAACCGTCCCGAACTCACCGCTGAACGCTTTATCGTCGATCCCTTCCGCCCCCGCGAGCGGCTGTATCGCTCCGGCGACCTGGGCAAGTTGCTCGGCAATGGCGAAATCGTGCACCTGGGGCGGATGGATGCTCAGGTCAAGATTCGTGGTTTCCGCATCGAACTGGGGGAAATCGAAGCGAAACTCCAGGCCTGCGAGGGCGTGTTTGAAGTCCGCGTGCTGGCCAGCGATGACAAAACCGGCAGCAAACGCCTGATCGCCTACCTGATTCCGCAACCCGGCGTAGTGCTGGAAATCGCCGCGCTGCGCCTGCAACTCGGCGCGACCCTGCCGGATTACATGATCCCCAGCGCCTTCGTCAGCCTGACGGCCTATCCACTGACCGCCAACGGCAAACTGGATCAGAACGCGTTGCCGGAACCGGATCTGGACGCCATGTCCGAGCGCAGCTACGAAGCGCCGGAAGGCCCAACCGAGCAGGCTCTGGCGCTGATCTTCCAGGAGTTGTTGGGCCTGGAGCGGGTCGGTCGTCACGACGGCTTCTTTGAATTGGGCGGGCATTCGCTGCTGGCGGCGCAATTGGTTTCTCGGGTTCGCCAAACCCTGGGCGGCGAATTGAAGCTGCGGGAATTGTTCAGCCATCCAACGGTGGCGGAACTGGCGAAAAGCGTTGGCAACCTTGAGTCAGTCCTGCCCGACGCAATCACCGTCGTCGACCGCGATGCGCCATTGGTGCTGTCCTTTTCCCAACAACGGTTGTGGTTCCTCGATCAGCTCGATCCGAATGCGAGCACCGCTTACCACATGCCGGCGTCCCTGTTGCTGCGCGGCGAACTCGACCTGCCCGCGCTCAAGGCTGCGCTCGATCAACTGGTAGCCCGCCATGAAAGCCTGCGCACCACGTTTGAACGGGTGGGCGAGCAGCCGGTGCAGCGCATTGCCGCGCCGGAATCCGGTTTCACCCTCGTAGAGCAGGACTTGCGTACCCTGCCTTACGAAGAAGCCAGTCACACGGCGGCGCGCCTGAGTCACAGCGAAGCCAACGCGCCATTCGATTTGCACAACGGCCCGCTGATTCGCGGTCGCCTGCTGCGCCTGGCCGATGACGAATACATCCTGCTGATCACCCAGCACCACATCATCTCCGATGGCTGGTCGATTGGCGTGCTGGTCAAGGAATTCGCGGCGCTCTACGGCGCGTTCAGCCAACAACAGCCCGACCCGCTGCCGCCCCTGGCGATCCAGTACGCCGACTACGCAGCCTGGCAACGCCGTTGCCTGAGCGGCGACCGCCTGACCCGACAAGTCGAGTTCTGGCGTGAGCACCTCACCGGCGCACCGACCTTGCTGTCCCTGCCCACCGACCGTCCACGCCCGGCGATGCAAAGCTACCGTGGCAGCGATGTGCCGGTGGTGATTGCGCCGCAACTGCGCGAACGCCTGGAACAGTTCTGCCGGGAACACGACGTCACGCTGTTTATGGCCCTGCTGACCGCGTGGTCGGTGGTGCTGGCGCGACTGGGCAACGAGCCCGACGTGGTAATCGGCGTGCCGACCGCCAATCGCGGCAGCACCGAAGTCGAAGCGCTGATCGGTTTCTTCGTCAACACCCTCGCCCTGCGCGTCCGGCTGCAAGACAACCCGACCGTCGCGCAGTTGCTGGCGCAGATCAAGGAAACCACCCTCGCCGCCCACGAACATCAGGACATTCCGTTCGAGCAAGTCATCGACGCCTTGCAGCCGCCTCGTGCGTTGAGCCATAACCCGCTGTGCCAGGTGGCGTTGTCGCTGAACAACACCCCGGACGGCGGCGAATTGGCGTTGCCAGGGCTGACCCTGACCGCTTTGGCGCAAGCCCGGGAAACCTCGCAATTCGACCTGATGCTGACCCTCGCCGATGAGGGTGGCGAGTTGAGCGGTGTGATCGAGTTCGCCACCGACCTGTTCGACCGCGCGACGGTCGAGCGCTTCGCCCAGCACTTCCAGACCCTGCTCGGCGCCATGCTCGACAACGCCGATCAAGCGGTGCGTGCCTTGCCGTTGCTGAGCCCGGCGCAGAGCCAGGCTTCACCGGCGGTGCGTCCACCATTGCAAGTGCGTGCGCCGGGGCTGCTGATTCATCAGCGTTTCGAGCAGTTCGCGGCCACCCACCCCGAAAACGTTGCCCTGGTGTTTGGCGACGTTCACATGAGCTACCGCAAGCTGAACCGCCGAGCCAACCGCATCGCTGCGCAACTGCTGGCGCTGGGGGTGAAAGCCGATGATCGCGTGGCGATTCTCAGCGGTCGCGGGCTGGAAATGGTCTGTGCCGTGCTCGGTGTGCTCAAGGCCGGCGCCGCTTACGTGCCGCTGGACCCGGCCTATCCGGCCGAGCGCCTCAACTATCTGCTGAGCGACAGCGCCCCGGTGGTGTTGCTCGCGCAGCCAGACTGCCTCGACGTGCTGCCGGCCCTGGATATCCGGGTGGTGCTGTTGAATACCGAGAGCGACGAATATTCGCTGTCGGATGCATCGTTCGACATCAATCCTGTGGTCGATACCCTGCCGCAGCATCTGGCTTACGTCATCTATACCTCCGGCTCCACCGGTTTGCCCAAGGGCGTGCTGGTCGAGCATGGCAATGTCGCGCGGCTGTTCGACACCACCCGGGAAATGTTCCGCTTCAATCGCGATGACGTCTGGACGCTGTTCCATTCGTTTGCCTTCGACTTCTCAGTCTGGGAAATCTGGGGCGCGTTGAGTTATGGCGGCAAACTGGTGATCGTGCCGACCGACGTGGCCCGCTCGGCGGATGAGTTCTACGGCCTGGTCTGTCGCCAGAACGTAACGGTGTTGAACCAGACGCCAAGTGCCTTCCGCCAGTTCATCGACGCCAGTGGTCGCAGCAACCAGGTGCATGGGTTGCGCGAGGTGATCTTTGGCGGCGAGGCGCTGGACTTTATCAGCCTGCGTCCATGGATCACCCGCACACCGTTGGCGCAAACGCGACTGGTGAACATGTACGGGATCACCGAAATCACCGTGCACGCCACGTTCCATGCCGTGACGCAGGCCGAGATCGATACCGGCGCACCCAGCCTGATCGGCACCGCGTTGCCGGACCTGTGCCTGCGCATCCTCGATGAATACCAACAACCGGTGCCTGTCGGTGTACACGGCGAGATCTACATTGGCGGCGCCGGCGTGGCGCGCAATTACCTGAACCGTCCGGAACTGAATGCCGAACGGTTTATCGCCGACCCGTACGGGCCGCAGCGTCTCTATCGCACCGGCGACGTCGCGCGTTATCGCGCGGATGGCGGAATCGTCTATATCGGTCGCAACGATTCGCAGATCAAGATCCGTGGCTTTCGCATCGAACTCGGCGAGATCGAAGCGCAACTGCTCGCCTGCCCTGGCGTGCGCGAAGCCGTGGTCACGGTGCGCGAAGACGTGCCCGGCGACAAACGCCTGGTGGCCTACCTGATTGCCGAGGATAACGCCGCGCCGGAATCGGCCACGCTACGCACGCAATTGGCCGATGTGTTGGCCGAACACATGATCCCGAGTGCCTTCGTCACGCTGGACACCTGGCCGCTGACCACCAACGGCAAACTGGATCGCGGCGCCCTGCCCGCGCCGGGCCTGTCCGCGCTGGTGAGCCGTGAATATGAAGCGCCGAAAGGTGCGATTGAAACCGCACTGGCGGCGGCCTGGCAGGAACTGCTCGGGGTTGAACAGGTGGGTCGCGATGACCACTTCTTCGAACTCGGTGGGCATTCGTTCCTGGTCATCAGCCTGATCGAGCGGCTGCGCCAGTCCGGGTTGCTGCTGGATGTGCGCACCGTGTTCTCGGCCCCGACGCTGCGGGCCATGGCGACCGTGCTGGCCGGTGAACGTAGCGCGGCTTTTATCGTGCCGCCGAATCTGATTCCAGCGGATTGCGAGGCTATCGACCCATCGATGCTACCGCTGTTGACCTTGAGCCAAGCGGAAATCGATCAGATCGTTGCCGACGTGCCCGGTGGCGCGAGCAATGTGCAGGACATTTACCCGCTGTCCTCGCTGCAGGAAGGGATTCTGTTCCACCACTTGCTGCTGGCGGAAGGCGATGCGTATCTGATGCGCTCGGTGATCCTGTTTGACCAGCGCAGCCTGCTCGACGACTTCCTCGCCGCAGTTCAAATAGTCATCGACCGCCACGACATCCTGCGCAGTGCCTTGCGCTGGTCCGGCCTGCCGCAACCGGTGCAAATCGTTCATCGGCAAGCGCAACTGCCGGTCATCACGCTGGAAAGCACGGACGGTAAAGACGCGTTGCAGATGCTGCGCGATAAAACCGACACCCATCATCTGCGCCTGGACTTGCAGGTCGCGCCGTTGATCGCGGCGTATGTGACCTATGACCCGGTCCGCGAGCAATGGCTGCTGGCCCTGCTCGACCATCACCTGATCAGCGACAACGTGACCCTGCGCCTGATCATGCTGGAGATCCAAAGCATCCTCGCCGGCCGTGGCGACAGCCTGCCGCCGTCCCAGCCGTATCGCAATTTCATCGCCCAGGCAGCGGCGATTTCCCAGGAGGAACATGAAACCTACTTCCGCCGTTTGCTGGCGGATGTTGACGAAACCACCGCGCCTTACGGGGTGCTGGATGTACGCGGCAATGGCGCCAGTGTGACTCGGGCGATTGAGCACCTGAGTGATGAGGTCAACGCCGCGATTCACCGCACGGCGCGGACCCAAGGGGTGCCGACATCGGTGCTGTTCCATGCCGCATGGGGCCTGGTGGTCGCGGCCACCAGCGGTCGCGACGATGCGATCTTCGGCACGGTGTTGTCGGGGCGTTCCCAAGGCACCACCGGTGCCGATCATGCCTTGGGCATGTTCATCAACACCTTGCCGATGCGCATTCGCCTGCAGGACAGTAGCGTCAGCGCCATCGTGCAGGACGCTTATCAGCAGCTCAGCGAATTGCTGACCCACGAACAAGCGTCATTGGCCCTCGCCCAGCGTTGCAGCGGTGTGGATTCGGCGTTGCCACTGTTCACTGTCATTCTCAACTGCCGCCATGGCGATATGGTCACGGCGGGCGGCGAGAGCGTCGATGAAATGGGCGATTGGGAAGGCATGCGTTTCGAGGAGTCCGAAACGCGGACCAATTACCCGATTGAAATTGCCGTGGCGGCTGAGGAAACCGGGTTCTCGCTGACGGCGCAGTCGATTGCCGGGATTGATCCGCAGCGGATTGCGGCTTACCTGGCGCATGCGGTGACGGCGCTGGTCGAGGCGCTTGAACGTGATCCGTCGCAACGGGCCAACACACTCTATGTGCTGCCGGCGGCTGAGCGTCAGCAACTGCTCAACAGCTTCAATGACACCGCCACCGAGTTCGCCCCGGCCCAGCCGATCCACACGCTATTTGAAGCCCAGGTGCGTGCACGGCCTCAGGCGACTGCGCTGGTTCATGAGGATCAGCAACTCACCTACGTCCAGCTCAACCGCCGGGCCAACCACTTGGCTCGACGCCTGATTGCCCTCGGCCTGCAACCGGATCAGCGTGTGGCGCTGTGTGCCGAGCGCAGTCTGGAGATGATTGTCGGGTTGCTCGGCGTGCTCAAGGCCGGCGGTGCTTATGTGCCGATCGATCCGGCGCATCCGGTTGAACGCATGGCATTCATGCTCAGCGACAGCACGCCGCTAGCAGTGTTGACCCAACAGGCCCTGGCCGCACAATTGCCGGTCGGTGAAACGCCATTGTTGTTGCTGGATGAGCGCGAATCGCTGCTGGCTGCCGATGATCCTGTTTACGATCTCGATCCGGTTATTCCAGGCTTGACCCCGAATCACCTGGCCTACGTGATCTACACCTCCGGCTCTACCGGGCAATCCAAAGGCGTGATGGTCGAGCATCATTCGGTACATAACTTCTGGCAGGTGTTGCAACGCACCACGCACCAGCATTGCCCGGAATATGCCACCGTGGCGCTGAACGCCGGGTTCTACTTCGACATGTCGATCAAGGGCATTTCGCAGCTGTTTTCCGGCCACAAACTGGTGATCATCCCGCAACAGATTCGCGGCAGTGGCAACGAGTTGCTCGATTTCCTCGAACAGCATCGGGTGCACGCCTTCGACTCCACGCCATCGCAACTCGACGGTCTGCTCAATGCCGGTTTGCTGGAACGCAACAGCTATCAACCGGTGAGCGTGTTGCTCGGCGGTGAAGCGATCAATGCGGCGATGTGGAGCAAGTTGCGCGACTGCCAGAGCATCCGCTTCTACAACATGTACGGCCCGACCGAAGCCACGGTGGATGCGACGATCGACCTGATCCGCGACCTCGGCGAAACACCGAGCATTGGCCGGCCCTTCGCCAACGTTCAAGTGCATGTGCTCGACGCTCACGGCCAGCCGACGCCGTTGGGTGTGGCCGGTGAACTGCACATCGGGGGTGCCGGCGTGGCTCGCGGCTACCTCAACCGTCCGGACATGAGCGCCGAGCGCTTTATTGCCGATCCGTTCTCCAGCCTTCCGCAGGCACGTCTCTATAAAACCGGTGACCTTGGCCGCTGGCAGGCCGACGGCACCCTGGAATACCTGGGGCGCAACGACTTCCAGGTGAAGATCCGGGGTTTCCGCATCGAACTGGGCGAGATCGAAAACGCCTTGCTCGCCTGCCCTGGCGTGCGTGAAGCGGCGGTCATCGCCCGGGAGGACAATCCCGAGGACGGCAAGCGCCTGGTCGCCTATCTGTGTGGCGACGCGGTGACCGTTGAACAATTGCGCGCCGAACTGCTGAAAAACCTGCCCGAGTACATGGTGCCGAGTGCCTACGTGCAACTCGACGCCCTGCCCCTCACGTCCAACGGCAAACTCGACCGCCGTGCCCTGCCCGCTCCGGGTCAGGATTCCCTGGCCAGCCGTGCCTATGAAGCGCCGCAAGGTGAAACCGAAATCGCCATCGCCGGCATCTGGGAGAACCTGCTGCACCTGGATCAGGTCGGGCGTCACGACGGTTTCCTTGAACTCGGCGGTCACTCGCTGCTCGCGGTGCAACTGCTGTCGCGACTGCGCCGCAAACTCGGTGCACGACTGACCCTGCGCGAGTTGTTCGACGCCCCGACCGTGCGTGGCCTCGCCGCGCTGGTCAACGCCGCCGTGCCGACCGAAGCGCAACCGATTCCACTGGCCAACCGCAAGGCGCGGCTGCCGCTGTCGTTCTCCCAGCAACGGTTGTGGTTCCTCGACCATCTCGATCACGCGGCGGGCGCGGCTTATCACTTGCCGCTGGCCCTGCGCCTGAACGGCGTGCTGCACACGCCAGCATTGCGCCAGGCCCTGGATCGCCTGGTGGCGCGCCATGAAACCTTGCGCACCACGTTCGAATTGATCGACGGAGAACCGGTGCAGAAGATTGCGCCGGCTGACCAGCGCTTCCAGCTGCTGGAACAGGACCTTCGGGAACTTGACGAAGAACAACGCGGTGCGACACTCGCCAGGTTCGGCGATGCCAACGCGTCCGAGTTGTTCGATTTGAGCAGCGGCCCGCTGGTGCGGGGTCATCTGGTTCGGCTCGACGACGAAGAGCACGTGCTGTTCGTCACCCTGCACCACATCGTCTCGGACGGTTGGTCCAACAGCGTGCTCGCCCATGAACTGACCGTGCTGTACACCGCGTTCGCTCAAGGCTTGAAAGATCCGTTGCCGGCCCTGCCGCTGCAATATGCCGACTACGCGGTGTGGCAACGCCAATGGCTGAACGGCCCGGCGTTGCAGGCGCAGACCGACTTCTGGCGTGCTCACTTGGACGGTGCGCCGAGCCTGTTGAATCTGCCGCTGGATCGTCCGCGCCCGGCAGTTCAAAGCTATGCCGGTGGCATCATTGATTGCGTGTTGCCGCCAGCACTCAGCACCCGATTGCGCGCCTTCAGCCAGGCCCAGGGCTCGACCTTGTTCATGACGTTGCTGGCGGGTTGGTCAACGCTGATGACGCATCTGAGCGGTCAATCGGATGTGGTGGTCGGTACTCCGGTGGCCAACCGGCCACGCACCGAACTGGAAGGCTTGATCGGCTTCTTCGCCAACACCCTGGCGCTGCGCGTGACCACGGAGCCCGAGGCCAGCGTCGGCGATTTGCTGACCCGCATCAAAGGCCTGACCCTGGCGGCTTTCAGCCATCAGGACCTGCCTTTCGAACAGGTTGTGAGCACGTTGCAGCCGACCCGGAGCATGAGCCACAGCCCGTTGTTCCAGGTGATGCTGAGCCTGAACAACACGCCGCCGGCACCGCTGCAATTGCCGAACCTGACGGTGCAATCGGTGGACAGCGCGCACACCACCACGCAGTTCGACTTGTCGCTGTCGCTGATCGATGACGTCGAGACCATCACCGGCAGCCTGCAATACGCCAGTGATCTGTTCGATACCGCCACGGTGGAAAACATCATCGCGCTGTTCGTCCAGGTGCTGGAAACCCTGGTCACTGACGCCCGACAACCGGTGGGCGCACTGCTTGAGGCGCTGCCGGTGCTGGTCCGGTCCGAGTCAGCCCCGCAAGCGCTTGAAGTGCAGGAACTGCCCTTCGAAGCGCCCCAAGGTGACACCGAGTTGGCCATCGCGAAGATCTGGCTGGAGTTGCTGAAACTTGAGCAGGTCAGTCGCCACGACGACTTCTTCAGGCTCGGCGGGATTTCGCTGATGGCGGTGCAGATGACGTCGCGACTGCGCAAAGTGTTGGGCAAACCCATCGCCGTGCGTGACCTGTTTGTCGAACCGACCATCGCCGGGTTCGCCCGCACCCTCGACACGCAATCACGACCGACGTCGCGCAATAACCTGGTGCCGATCCGTCGCGGTGGTTCCCAGCGGCCGCTGTTCCTGGTGCACCCGCTCGGTGGTGAGGTCGGTTATGCCCGGGACCTGGCGCCGAGCCTGGATCCCGAGGTGCCGGTCTACGGCCTCGCTGCCACGGGCTTCGTGGCGGGTGAAGTGCCCCTTAGAACGATCCCGTCCATCGCGGCGCGTTATCTGGCGGCGATTCGCGAGGTACAGGCCCAGGGTCCATACCGGTTCGCGGGTTGGTCGGCTGGCGGCTTGATCGCCTATGAGATGGCCAGTCAGGTCATCGCCAGCGGCGAGCAGGTCGAGTTCATCGGCATCATCGACACCTCCGCCGATGTCGGCGCGGAGGAACGCGAAGTGCTGACGGAAGCGCAGTTCCTGATGTCGTGGCTGCCGGAGGACATGGACGCCGCGTTGTTCGATCAACTGTCGCCGCTGGTGGCGAACGGCGAGATCGAGCCGATGCTTGCACGTTGCACGACCCATGGCTTGCTGCCGGAAGAGTTAAGTCAAGGGATCGACGCCGGGATGTTACGCACTCATCTGGCGGTGGCCTACGCGACGCGGCTGGCCGTGGCTGCCTACGTGAGCCCTGAGTTGCCGGTGACGGTTTCGCTGTTCACGGCGACCCAGCAAGAGCGATCCGACCCGACATTGGGTTGGCGAGCCTTGCAGGGTGAGCGCGTGACGATCAAAGCGCTGCCAGGCACGCACCACACGTTGGTACGCGCGCCGTACGTCAATGCCCTCGGTGAGGCAATTTCCTACGCACTGAAGGGAAAATCCAAATAACAACCCGTTTAAAGCCGACCGTTGGTCGGCTTTGTCCTACAAATTTGTCCTACAACTTACAAATGATGGCCATTTGGACATCATTTATTCCGATGAGCTTGCGTACTTCAAAAAAGGTTCTACCTTTCAAATGCTTATATCGCTGACAAACGCTAGTTTCGAACAAATGTTTCTCTCGGCACGGAGGCCGACTTCTATGCTTATTGACGCCAATTTTGTGACATGCCTGTCCCTGTATCCCCCTACATACACCTATAAACGTGTAGGTTTTAATAATTCACCCACGCTGAATCGATTTAGTCGTGCACTAAATCAATGAAACGCAACGGTGGAAATTTGACATGGGGGCAGGGTTATTTTCGACCGGGCGGTCGGAAACCAGGTCAACCAGCGATTTTGGTATGCAGGCTTATGAATCGAATCAGTAGCGTACGAAATATAGAGAATCCGCATATCTATTTCGAACTAGGGAAACTGATTTCAAGCGTAGGGCATGAACACTTCGTTGCGAATATGCACCAACTGATCGGGACATCAGTGTCCGTCAGCCTGGTCGAACTCAGCGAATGGACAACAGACGACAGCCAGGGAAGCGTCATCGACATCCAATCCCTCGGCACCGCAGGCCTCCCAGAGGACATCGCGTCGCCCTCCCTCCCTTGTTCCATCACCCCCCGGCAGCGAGACGAACACCCACTCATGCAAAGGATTCTTGAAGTGGACGATTCCATCCTGATTCACATGAACGCGCCAATGATGGACGCCAAGGGTTATCAACTCAGCAACGCGACCCATCAATGCAGCCTGGTCTCGGGCAAGGGTAATCGGCGTTGCGTGATCTCGTTGCACCGACCGTTGCTGGACCGTGACTTTTCCCTGAGCGAACTGTCGTTTCTGAAAAACCTTTCAGAGACGCTGTTGCCGCTGGTCGAGCGGCATGCGCGGATCAGTCGTCAGGTCAACGTGCGCAAGACCGGCAGCCCAATGGCGCGACCTGTCGTCGCCTTTGAGCAAACACCCCTGCAACGGGACTTCAACGAACGATTGACCCTGTGTGACGTGGCCTTGTCGGCACGGGAGAAAGAGGTGTGCCTGGGGCTGTTGACCGGCGGCACCGTGCCGGAGATGGCGGAAAAACTCTGCGTCAAGAACAGCTCCGTCGAAACCTACCTCAAGCGGGCTGCGGCCAAGCTTGGCGTGAGCGGTCGACACGGCCTGGCCAAATGGATGATCGGGGCGTAATGCCCCGAACTCTTCTCCGTTAAAGCGAAGCCCCCGACTCCCATACGATGAGGCTGGTCAATGAGCAAGTCCCCGATGTCCCTGGCGGCCGTTGCGTTTGTTCTCGGCGGTTGTTCGTTAATACCGGACTACCAACGGCCAGCCGCACCAGTCGCCCCGCAGTACCCGCAAAGCGCCGCCTACGCGCCGGCCCAGGCCGATGGGAATGCGGCCGAACAAGGCTGGCGCGATCAGTTTCGCGATCCGGCGTTGCAGCAGCTGATCCAGAGTGCCTTGAGCAACAACCGCGACCTGCGGGTGGCGGCGTTGAACGTCGAGGCCTATCGGGCGCAATACCAGATCCAGCGCGCAGACTTGTACCCCGCGGTGTCCGCCAGCGGTTCCGGTACGCGCCAGCGCACGCCGGGCGACCTGTCGCCTACTGGCGAAGCGGTCACCAGCGGTTCCTACTCGGCGGGCCTGGGTATCAGCGCCTATGAACTGGACCTGTTCGGGCGAATCCGCAGCCTGAGTCAGGAAGCCATGCAGGTTTACCTGTCCAGCGAAGAAGCCCGGCGCAGTACGCAATTGAGCCTGGTGGCGAATGTGGCCACGGCTTACCTGACCTGGCGCGCCGACCAGGAATTGTTGGTGCTGACCCAGGACACCCTCAAGTCTTATGAAGAAAGCCTGCGCCTGACCACCCGCAGCAATGCCGTTGGCGTGGCCTCCGCGCTGGACGTCAGCCAGGCCCGGACCACCGTCGAAGGTGCCCGGGCCAATCTGGCGAAGTTTCAACGGCAAGTGGCGCAAGACATGAACGGCCTGACGCTGCTGGTCGGCACCTCTGTGCCGGACAACCTGCCTGGCCTGCCCCTCGCCTCCGAGCTGCTCAGCGAAGTACCGGCCGGGTTGCCATCGGACCTGCTGCAACGGCGTCCCGATATCCTGCAAGCCGAATACCTGCTCAAGTCCGCGAATGCCGACATCGGCGCCGCCCGTGCTGCGTTCTTCCCCAGCATCACCCTGACGGCCAACGCGGGCACCTCCAGCTCGCAACTGTCCGGGCTGTTCAAGGGTGGCTCTGGCAGTTGGCTGTTCCAGCCGCAAATCAATCTGCCGATTTTCAATGCCGGCAGCCTGCGGGCGAGCCTGGATTATTCGAAGATCCAGAAAGACATCCGGGTTTCGCAGTATGAGAAATCAATCCAGGCCGCGTTCCAGGAAGTCTCCGACGGCCTGGCGGCGCGCAAGACCTACAGCGAACAACTGACCGCGCAACGCGACCTCGTCCAGGCGAACCAGGATTACTACCGGTTGGCCGAGCGTCGCTATCGCATCGGTGTCGACAACAACCTGACCTTTCTCGACGCGCAACGCTCCCTGTTCAGTGCCCAGCAAACGCTGATCACCGACCGGCTCGCACAGCTGACCTCTGAGGTCGGGCTGTACAAGGCGCTGGGCGGAGGCTGGGCCGAACGACTGAATGTTGCATTGTGAGGGCAATGAAAATGAACACATTCGAACCGGGTGAATACGTTCGCTTACGCGCGGGCGGCAGGAAAATGATTGTCAAACACCCCTCCTTCACTTCCGACCTGCCGGGCACGCCGCTGGTGCCTTGTGAATACCGGGAGAAAAAACGCACGGTGCTGGGCTTCTATTCGGCGCGCGACCTGATCGCCGCCCCAGCCTAGGCCTCGACCGCCAGATCACTCAACAGGACGGATTCTTATGCATGTGATCATTACGGCCATCGGCTCTGCCGGTGACGTTCATCCTTTTGTCGGTATCGGCCGCGCGCTCGCTGCCCGCGGACACCGGATCACCTTTTGCGCCAGCGCCGCATTCGCGCCGTTGATCGAGCGCTGCGGCTTTACCTTTTTGCCATTGGGTACCGCCGAGGACTATGAAGCGGTCATGGCCGACCCGGCGCTGTGGCGCACGCGAACGTCGCTGCCCACCCTCTGGAAAACCGTTTCCAGCACGCTGCGCGAACAATACCAGTTGCTCGAAGGCGCGTGTGACGACGAGACCGTGATGCTCGGTTCCCTGTGGGCGTTTTCAGCCCGTCTGCTCCAGGAAAAACGCGGTATCCCGCTAATCACCGCGCAGGTCTCGCCGTTCGGTTTCTGGTCCGCCGCTTCGCCCTCGGTGCATCCACCGGGCACCAATCTGCCAGGTTTTGTGCCTACCCCGGTGAAACGCCTGGTGCTGCGTCTGGTAGAGCGGGCCTTTCTCGATGGGCTCATGAAACCGGAACTCAACCGCTTCCGCCGGGAGTTGGGCCTGCCGCCGACCAAGCGGATTATCAGCGAATGGATCTGCTCACCCGACGGGGTGTTGGGCTTGTTCCCGCAGTGGTTCGCCGAGGTGGCATCGGACTGGCCGAGCCACACCGTGTTGACCGGTTTTCCGCTGTTCGACGAATCCGGATTCCAGCCCCCCGACAGCGAACTGGACGACTTCCTCCGCGAAGAATCACCGGTGGTGTTTACGCCCGGCTCGACCCAAGTCAATGGCGAAGAATATTTCGCCGCTGCCGTGGCTGCGCTGAAAGCGGTCAACCGCCGTGGCGTGTTCCTGACCCGACAACCGGTGGACACGGCAATGGCCGCCGCCGGGCAAATCCTGGTGCGCCGCTATGTGCCGATGAGCCGCATCCTGCCCCACACCGCCGCACTGGTGCACCACGGTGGCGTCGGCACCACGGCACTGGCGATGGCTGCCGGCGTACCGCAAGTGGCGACGCCGTTTGCCCATGACCAGTTCGACAACGCGGCGCGCATGGAGCGTCTGGGGTGCGGCGTGAGCTTATCGCCTCCGGCCTCCGGCGAAGCGCTGGCCAAGGCACTGGACAAGGTGTTGACCAGCCCCGAGGTGCTGATCAATTGCGCTCGCTACCGTGCCCTGATTCCCAGCGGCGAAAGCGCCAGTGAAGCGGCCGCACTGCAGGTCGAGGCACTCGCACTCGCTCGAGTGAAGACGTACCGCGTCGCGTAACCGGTTTTTACCCAGACACACCTTAACCGCTGATCCCAGCAACGGACTCCTGACCTCCGTTGCTTCGCCACGCCTGCGCGAAGCCTCGGTTGTCACGCAATTAATCAGTTATGGGCCCGGCCCACGGAGAACTTCATGACTCAGGCCAAGCCCGTTTCGAGTGACCTGCTTTACCCGCTGACGGCCCCGCAACTGGATATCTGGCTGGACCAGCGACTGCACGAAGACTCGCCGCTGTACAACATCGGCGGTTATGCCCGGATCAACGGCGCGGTGGATGCCATCCGGATGCAGCACGCGATCGATCAGGTGGTCAGTCGCCACGATGCGCTGCGCACGCAACTGGTGCCGGGTTCGGTGGATCATCCGTTGCCGCGCCAGCGCTTCCTGGCCTCGGTCAGCGCGGCGTATTCCTTGATCGATGTCTCCGCAAAGGCCGATCCCGAGGCTGCCGCACTGGCGCTGCTGGAAACAAACCTGCAAACGCCGTTCTCGTTTGACGACGGTTTGCTGTATCGCACCGAACTGCTCAAGGTGCGGGAAGACCTGTATTACTTCTTCTTCAATTGCCATCACCTGATCGTGGATGGCTGGTCGTTTGCCATGATTGGCAAGGCCATCAGCGAGGCCTATACCGCCGCGGAACCGATGCTGCCGGCGCCAAGCTATCAGGCCTATCTCGAACAGCAGGGCAGCGAAAAAGCCTCGGCGGCGTTGCAGCGCCAACGCCAGTACTGGCTGGAAAAGTACCGCACGCTGCCCGAACCCTTGCTCGCGCCTCGCACTGAAAGCCGTGTCGGACAAGGCCTGGCGCCGAGCCAGAACCACACCTGGCGCTTGCCCCGGGCGCTGTACAACCGTCTCGGCGAACTGACGAAAGCCAGCGGCCAGGGGTCGATTTTCCATGTGATGCTGGGCGCGCTGTACAGCTACTTCGCCCGCGTAGCCCAGCGCGACGAGATCGTGATCGGCCTGCCGATCCTCAACCGCGCGAATGCCGCACACAAGTCCACGGTCGGGTTGTTCGTTGGCATGAGCCCGGTCCGCTTGAGCCTCGGCACCGACCTGACTTTCAGCGAACTGGTCGGCCAAATTGCCCTGACACTCAAGCAGGATTACCGCTATCAGCGTTATCCGTTGAGCGAACTGAACCGTGAACTCGGCTTGCAGAACCTGGGGCGGCGGCAATTATTCGACTTGGTGTTGTCCTTCGAGCAAGACCAGGACACGTGGTACGACGCCACCCTCGCGCATCCGGTCAAGCTCAGTAACGGCTACGAACAGAATCCGTTGGCAATGCACGTGCGTGAGGCTGGGCCGGACGACGATGTGTGGATGCATTTCATCTACAACGAGGCGTACTTCGACGCCCCGCAAATCGAGGCGCTGCAACAGCGGTTCATGAGTCTCCTGCACAGCGTGGCGGCTGACTTCAACGTACCAGTCAACGCCCTGGAGCTGATGCCGGACGCCGAACGCCAGGTGCTGGATGAGTGGAATCGCACCGAGCTTGATTACCCGAAGACACCGATGCTGCATCAGTTGATCGAGGCTCAGGTGGCTGCTCGCCCGGGTGCGATCGCCGTGCGTTTCGAACAGCAATCGCTGACCTATGACGCACTGAATCGCCAGGCGAATCAGCTGGCTCACGCATTGCTGGAAACCGGCATTCGTCCGGACGACCGCGTGGCCATTTGCGTGGAGCGCAGTCTGGAGATGGTGGTCGGTCTGCTGGGCATTCTGAAAGCGGGCGCCGCCTACGTCCCGCTGGATCCGGGTTATCCCGCCGACCGCTTGAGCCATATGCTCAGCGACAGCACGCCCGCCGCCCTGATCACCACCCGCGCCTTGCTGGCCAGCCTGCCCGACGTAACGGTGCCGGTGTTGTGTCTCGACACCGACCACGAACAGCTCGCCCGGCAACCGTATGAAAACCCCATCCTCGGCCTGACTCCGCAACACCTCGCCTATGTGATTTACACCTCCGGCTCCACCGGCCTGCCCAAAGGCGTGATGAACCAGCATGACGGGGTGGTCAACCGCTTGCTGTGGGCCCGCGACGCGTATGGGGTCGATGAGCACAGCAGCATCCTGCAGAAGACTCCGTTCAGTTTCGATGTGTCGGTGTGGGAGTTTTTCCTGCCGCTGCTCAGCGGCGCGCAACTGGTGGTGGCGGCGCCTGGCGGGCATCAGGATCCTGCCTACTTGATGGACATCATGGCGAGCGCCGGCATCACGCTGCTGCATTTCGTGCCGTCGATGTTGCAAGTATTTCTCGACCAGGTCGAACCCCGGCGTTTACCGGCGCTGAAGCAAGTGCTGTGCAGTGGCGAAGCGTTGCCGTATGCCTTGCAGGAGCGCTTTTTCGACCGCTTGCCGCAGGTGCAATTGCACAACCTCTACGGTCCCACCGAAGCGGCCATCGACGTCACGGCCTGGCATTGCCGGCCCGGGGTGCACAGCGGCATCGTGCCGATTGGCCTGCCCATCGCCAATACGCAAATGCACGTCCTCGACGCAAACCTGCAACGTTTACCGCCCGGCGTCGCCGGTGAGCTGCACATCGGCGGCATCGGTGTGGCGCGAGGTTATTTGAATCGCCCCGAGCTGACGGCGGAACGGTTTATTCGCGATCCATTCCACACCGATCCACAGGCGCGCCTATACAAAACCGGCGACCTGGGCCGCTGGTTACCGGATGGCAGCCTCGAATACCTGGGCCGCAATGATTTCCAGGTGAAAATTCGTGGCCTGCGCATCGAGTTGGGCGAGATCGAATCGCGTCTGGTGGCGTGCGAAGGGGTCAAGGAGGCGGTGGTGATTGCCCGTCAACAGTCCGAAGGCGATGCCTGGCTGTGCGCCTACGTTGTCGGCGAGCCGGGATTCGAGCTATCACCCACGGCATTGCAGGCCGTTTTACTCCAGCAAGTACCCGACTACATGGTGCCCCGGCACCTGATCCAGCTTGAGCAATTCCCGTTGAACGTCAACGGGAAGCTCGACCGTAAGGCCCTGCCCGAGCCCGACGAAGCCTTGGGCCGCCGCGATACAACGGCGCCGCGCTCGGCGTTGGAACACGTGCTGGCCGAACTCTGGAGGGACAACCTCAAACGCTCGGAACTGGGCATCCACGACAACTATTTCATGCTCGGCGGCGACTCCCTGAAAGTCATTCACTTGCAGGTCAAGGCCCGTGAACAAGGGATCGCGTTGACGCTGGCGCAGATTTACCAGCACCCGAGCATCGCTCAACTGGCCGAAAGCGTTGAAGCCCAGGGCGGCACTTCCACCACCCTTGCACCCTTGGCACATGTGGCGCCGTTTGCCCAGGTGCCGGAGGCGATTCGCCTGGCCAGCGCGGGTCAATTCGATGACGTGTTTGCCGCGTCGCAACTGCAAGTCGGGATGATCTACCACTCGATGATGCACCCGGATTCGGCGATCTATCACGACATCTTCCGCTATCGCCTGCGCCTGAAATGGGACGCCGCAAACTGGGACCGGGCCTGTCGCGCCTTGATCCAGCGTCACCCGGCGCTGCGCATGTCGTTCGACGTCGGCCATTCCGAAGTGCCAATGGCGCGGGTGCATTCGGTGGTGGAATCGCCGGTGCAGTTGATTGTTTCACCGAGCCCTGCTGATCGCGAGCAAGCGGTCGCCAGCTACATCGAGGAACGCAAGCGTCACCGTGAGGATTGGCACCAGGCGCCGCTGTACCAGTTCGCCGTAGCCGCGGGCGCGGACGACATGGATCTGGTGTTCAGTTTCCACCACGCGATTCTCGATGGCTGGAGTGTGGCGACCCTGATGCGCGATCTGATCACGCTTTACACCTCCGAAACCCCGTTGCCGGCCCTGACCACCACACCCGCCGACTTTATCGTGCTGGAACAGGAAGCCATGGCCAACGAGGCCCACCGTGAATTCTGGCGCGACTACCTGCACGACGCGCCCGCCGCGTCCATGACCAGTTGGACCCACGCGGTGGCCCCGGACCCGACGCCGCACCGTTCCGCCTACAGGGAGATGCCCGCCGCCGACGTGGCCCGGCTCGAAGCGTTCTGCCGCGACCAGGACCTGCCCTTGCGCGCCGTGTTGCTGGCGGCCCACGGTTTTGCCCAAGCCATCGTGTCCAATCAGCCAGAAGTGTTGTGCGGCGTGATCAGTCATGGTCGCCCGGAGTTTGCCGACAGCGCCCAGGTGCTGGGGTTGTTCCTCAACAGCTTGCCCCTGCGCTTCAGCACCCTGGGCGCTAATTGGCTTGAGGTGATTCGCGGGCTGATGAGCCAGGAGCAACAGGTGTTTGCTCACAGGCGCTACCCGTTCGCGCTGATTCACCGGGAAACCGACGTGGCCCTGAACGTGGTGTTCAACTACGTGGACTTCTACGTGCTCAACGACCTGCTGGCGCCGGGGGAAGAGATCCTCACCGGTTGGGAAACCACCGAAGCCAGCAACTATGACTTGCTGACCACCGCAGGCCGCCACCCGTCCAACGGCTCGCTGATGCTGAAAACCGATTACTGCACCGCACGCGTCGCCACCAGTCAGGTCGAGGTCTACGCCGATTACATGCTGCGCACCCTGGAACTGATGATCGCCAACCCCGACGCGCCGCCGCGCATCCCGGACTGGATGCCGCGCATCGAGCACAGGTTGCCAGCGACCCACGGCAACCTCTCGACCTTGTTGCTGGACAGCTTCGCCCGCCATGACGAGAAGGTCGCCGTGAGCTTTGGCCAGACCCGACTCTCGTACCGGCAACTGGCGAACCGCAGCGCCCAATTGGCGAGTTGGCTGCACCAGCGCGGCATTGGTCCGGGTGATCGGGTGGCGATCATGATGCCCCGCTCCCCCGAGCTGATCATCGCCCTGCTGGGGGTGATCCAGGCTGGCGCTGCGTATGTGCCGATTGACCTGAGTTACCCGCAGGACCGCATTCGCCTGATCCTCGACGATTCACAGCCGCGCCTGGTGCTGTCCGGCGATGGCTCGACCAATCTGGTGGCGACTCTGGCCAGTCAGGTCGAGCGGCGGCATTGGGACGGCGTGGTCACCGAGTTCGACGGCAACCTGCCGCGCTGTCATCAGCGGGTCGCCTCGATCGCGGCCGACATCGCCGGCGACGATAACGCTTACCTGCTCTATACCTCGGGTTCCACCGGACGGCCGAAAGGCGTCGCCATGCCGCATCACGCATTGGGCAATATGATCCGCTGGCAAACCCGCCAGCAGGACGCCACGAATGCACCGCTGAAGACCCTGCAATACTCGCCCATTTCGTTCGACGTCTCGTTCCAGGAAATCTTCTCGACCCTGTCGAGCGGTGCAGAGTTGGTAATGATCGATGAAGCGCTGCGTTACGACTTCATCCGGCTGCTGAAATTTATCGGCGCCCAGGATATCAATCGGCTGTTCCTGCCCTACGTCGCGTTCCAGGGCTTGGCCGAGGTGTCGATGCAACTCGGTATCCGCCCCGCTTCGCTGCGCCAGATCAACGTGGCGGGCGAGCAGTTGAAAATCACCGCGGAAATCCGCCACCTGATCGATGGCCTCGACGATTGCCGGGTGGAAAACCATTACGGCCCGACCGAAGCCCACGTGGTCACCAGCCTGCGGCTTGAAGGCGCCAGCGCAGACTGGCCGAACATGCCGCCGATTGGTGTGCCGATCGATGGGGTGCGCATGCATGTGCTGGATGCCACGGGCAATGCCTGCCCGGTTGGAGTCAGCGGTGACCTGTTTATCGAAGGCCTGTGCCTGGCCAACGGCTACTGGAATCAACCGGACCTGACCGCCGAACGCTTTGTCTATCGTGAATTGGAAGGCGAGAACCGCCGGTTATACGAGACCGGCGACGTCGGCTTTTACCTGCCTTGGGGCGACCTGATCTATCAGGGTCGCAGCGACGCGCAGGTGAAGATTCGCGGTTATCGCGTCGAGTTGGGCGAGATCGAAGTGGCCATGCTCGGCTCGCCTCAGTTTGGCGCCGACATTCAGCAAGTGGCGGTGATCGACAAGCAGGCGGCGGATGGCGGTCGCTATCTGGTCGGTTTCGTTCAGGTGATGCCGGGGCGTGAGCTGGACCTGGATCGCCTCAAGGCCGAAATGCGCCTGACGCTGCCCGACTACATGCTGCCGACCACGCTGGTCAGCATCAGTAAATTGCCCCTTGGCCCCACCGGCAAGATCGATCGCCAGCGCTTGCAAAAGGTCGACGTGCAAACCACGTTGCAGCGGCCCTTCACCGCGCCGCGCAATACTTGGGAAGACCTGTTGCAGGCCTATTGGCAGGAAACCCTGGAGCTGGAAGACATCAGCGTCCATGACAATTTCTTCGAACTGGGCGGCAACTCGCTCAAAGCCGTGCGGCTGATTGCGATGCTGGCCCGGCATCAGGGCTGCGAGCCGTCGTTGTCCGACTTTATCCAGGCACCAACCATCGCCGAATTCGCCCAGGTGTTGCAGCAAAGCGAGGCCGGTCACGGGCAAACCGGCGCGCTGGTGGACTTCAAAAACGCCAAGCGTGTGCCGACCCTGTTCCTGGTGCACCCCATCGGCGGGCACGTGCTGTGTTATGCCGCGCTGGCGCGGGTGCTCAAGGACCGGGTTCAGCTGTACGCCCTGCAGGCGCCGGGCACCTGGGACAGTCGCGAACCGTTGCAATCGGTGCAGGCCCAGGCCATGCATTACGCCGATGCGATTGAGCAGGTCGCGCCCACCGGCCCGCTGAACATTGGCGGCTGGTCCTACGGCGGCGTGGTCGCTTACGAGTTGGCGAGCGAGTTGAAGCGGCGGGGTCGGCGTCTGCATAACGTGTTCTTGCTCGACACCATCGTGCGGGTCAGCCAGGGCGAGGTGCAGATTGAACGCAGCGAGTTCATGAACTGGTTTATGTGGGAATTGCTCAGCGGCGACGGCCAGAAAGACTACGGCTACCACGCCCTGGACTTCGCGCCGCTGAGCGACCTGCAAGCTTTCGAGGCGATCAAGCAGCACGGCGTGGCCCAGGGCATTTTCGACGGGAGCATCACGTTGCAAACGCTCGATCAGCTGTATCGGGTGTTTCATGCCAATTGGCAGTCGCTGCTGGACTACCGCTTCCCGCCCCTGGATTTGCCATTGACGCTGTTCGCGGCGGACGTCGAATTACCGGATGTGCTGCAAGCCCCCCATGAACTGGTCGGCACGGCCTTCCGCGATCCGTATCGCGGCTGGCGCACGGTGGCGCCGCATGTGGAGCGCATCGCCGTCGAGGGCGACCATCTGACCATGATGCGCGAACCGCATATCCAGCGGGTCGGCGAGGTCATCAAGGCACGCATTGATGCGGCCCGGGTGAAAAGCGCCGGCACCGTGGCTGCATTCGCATAGCCGTCACCGACGGTCACAACTCAACGCCCGGTCACTCCGGGCTCGATACAGGTGGAACGGCATGACAGCACTCAAGAAAGCCATTGTGGCAGGCGCCGGCATCGGCGGGCTCACCGCCGCCATTGCGCTGCAACGGGCGGGTTGGCAGGTCGAGGTCTTCGAAGCGGCCCAGACCCTGCGCACCGGTGGCACCGGCCTGTCGATCATGGCCAACGCCATGGCGGCCCTGCATTCAATCGACGCCGACGTCCCGGTGGAACAAGCCGGCCAGGTGATCAAACAGTTTCATTTCAAGAAACAGAACGGCGACGCCATCACGCGTATGCCGATCCACGAGATCGGCGAGCAATTGGGGCACCCGAGCGTGAATATCCAGCGCCCTCTCCTGCTGAGGGCCTTGGCCCAACAGTTGACGCCGGACACCCTGACCACCGGGTTGCGTTGCGTGGGCTATACCCATCGCCCGGATAGCGTGCAGGTGTCGTTTGAAGACGGCAGCACCCGCCAGGCGGATTTGCTGATTGGCGCGGACGGCCTGAATTCGGTGATCCGCCAGCAGATGCTCGGCGACACACCGACGCGGCCCTGCGGTTACATCGCCTGGCTGGCGATCGTGCCCTTCAGCCACCCGGCGATGACCGAAGGCTACGTCGCGCATTACTGGGGTCGTGGCAAACGCTTCGGGCTCTGCGATGTGGGCGACGGCCAGGCCTACTGGTGGGGCACCTGCAACCACGAGAATGCGGCGGATGCCGCGTTGAGCATCAGCAAACAGGAAGTGCTCGACGCCTATAGCAGCTGGGCGCCGGAAGTGATCGCGGCCATCGTCGCCACGCCCGAAAGTGCGATCCTGAAAATGCAGGCCCGGGATCGTGACCCGGTGGAACAGTTCTGCGATGGCCACGTGGTGCTGTTGGGCGATGCGGCGCATCCCATGTTGCCGAGCCTCGGCCAGGGTGCGGCCCAGGCGATTGAAGATGCCGTGGTGCTGGCGCACTACCTGGCGCAAACGCCCGACCTGGATGCCGCGCTGGCGCAGTACCAGGCGTTTCGCCATCCGCGCGCCAACGGGGTGGTGAAGGCTGCGCGGTTTATGAGTGGCATCGAACAGGCTGAATCGAAAGTCGCCTGCTGGCTGCGGGAATGGTATTTCCGCCTGACCCCGCAGAGCAGTTTTCGCAAAAAGAACCTGGATATCTTGTCCTTCAAGCCCAGCGCGTAACCCCGCCACACAGTCCTGTGGGAGCGAGCCTGCTCGCGAAGACGTCGTGTCAGTCAACAACAGTATTAGCTGACAGACCGCTTTCGCGAGCAGGCTCGCTCCCACAGGGGTCTTCATTGTTTTCAAGAAAGCACTAAAAAGCCCCGACGCCTTTTTTTAAGGCCTCGGGGCTTTTCACTGTCGCCGCAAGCAGTTTCCCAACGCACGACTAGAATCTGCACAACGATGGCATTTGCATAGGTATTTACCGTTTTCAGGGAGTTGAAAAAAATTATGCAAATCAGCAGCCGTTACACATGGACGGGCTTGACCGCCATAACACTGACTGTTTTCGCGGCGCTGATATTCCTGCTGATCAAGTCGTACTCCTATGAAACCTCAACTTATTTCGAATCCCGGGACTTTGTTCGTCAACTAAAGCAACTGGATGCCAATTGGGCGGTGAAAATCCTCAGGGCGAAAATCGGCATTAACAGCAGTTTGCAATTGGGAGCGCCGGCCGAATCCGGTAATCGATGGGATCAACTGGACAAACTGAACAATTCCGGTCCACTGGCCACTTTATGGAATGATCGCCGCCAGGGTTATTTGAATGCCGTACAAAACAAGACGCTGCTGGTGGATCAATTCAAGGAGCACAACACCGCGCTACGCGCCGCCCTGGATGCCTTGCCCGAGGTAGAAGACTCGGTGCAAGACCTGTTGGAAGACATTACCGATAAACAACAGCTGGAATACCTGACCAACTCCTGGAACATTCTGAACCTGACCCTGACCACCCTCGAATACGCCTTGTATGCCTCCAGCAACAACGCCCAGGCCCTTGATAGCCAACTGAGCATCCTTAATCAGTACATGAGCCAGCTCCCTGCCGAGCGCCGGGCGCCATTCGATACGTATGTCACCCACGTGAACACTATCGTGCGGGAACAACCGATCGTGAATGACCTGCTCGACCGGATCAATGTGATTCCCGTCGCGCAACAACTGGACAGCATCAATGAGTTATTGAACGAAACCCAGCGGCGAACGGAAGCCCAGGACCGCCAATACCATATTTACCTGGCCATTTGCGCGAGCATCATGGCGTTCCTGTTGGTGTACCTGGCCTTTCGCTTGATTCGCAGTTACACCGTGATCAACAAAATCAACAACGAACTGCAAACCGCCAATGAACGCCTTGAACAGCGCGTCGAAGAACGCACCCGGGAATTGATCGAGGCCGAGCGCGAGCTGGTGGATGCCGCGCGAATGGCCGGCATGGCGGAAATCGCCACCAATGTGCTGCACAACGTCGGCAATGTGTTGAACAGCGTGAACGTCTCCGCCGATGTGATCGCCCATCGCTTGTCCACCAGTAATACCCTGGGCCTGGGCAAAGCCGTCAACATGATGAATGCGCATGCCGAGGACCTGGGGCAATTCATCACCCACGATGAGAAAGGCAAGTTGTTGCCCTTGTACTTCAATCAACTGGTAGATTCCATCGCGGTCGAGCAATCCGGCATCGTCGATGAGCTGTCGCAACTGACCAAGAGTATCGACCACATCAAGGACATCGTTTCCACCCAGCAGGCCTACGCCGGCGCGGCCCGAGTGGTCGAACCCTTGAACGTGATCAGTCTGTTTGATGACGCGTTGCGGATGAACTCCGGCGCCTTGAGCCGGCACCATGTCACGGTGGTCAAGGACTACCACGACGTGCCGACCATCATTGGCGACAAGCACCGGTTGCTGTTGATCCTGATCAACCTGATCAGCAACGCCAAATATGCGATGTCCAAGGTCACCGAGCAGCAGCGGGAAATGACCCTGAGTGTCAGCGTCATCAACCGTACAACGCTGCGTTTCAGCGTCAAGGATCAGGGGGAAGGCATTCTCGCCGAGAACCTGTCGCGCATCTTCAACCATGGTTTCACGACACGTAAGGAAGGCCACGGTTTTGGTCTGCACAGTTGCGCACTCGCCGCCGTGGAAATGAACGGGCACCTGAACGTCCACAGCGACGGGCCTGAACTGGGCGCGGTATTCACCCTGGAAATCCCCCTTGAACTGGCGGAAAGCCCCGTCAGTGAACCGCCAGCGACAGCCGACGGCACACTCTAGCCAGAACCTCCGGCGTCAGGACAGCGTCAGAAACAACGCCGACGTCCAGACCCGGGACTGATCCCGCTGACGCGCACAGATGAACAACGGATGCTCGCGGCCCGGTTGCAGATTGAGTTGCGCCAGCTCGATCTTGCCTTGCAGCTCACGGGGCAGCGGCGCGGCGGTGGTTCTTTCCAGGGAGACTTTCAACTCGGCCCCCTGCAACTCTTCGATGACTTCGGATTGCGCCAGCAAGGCTTCACCGGACAGTTCCATCAGCACCGTCGGCGCATGCACGTAGGGTTGCGGTTCGGACGGGTCGCCGACCTTGATGTAGTTGTCGATGCGGCTGCGGACCTGCAACGTCGCGCCGGCCAGTTGCGACAGGTCGATTTCGATGCTGTCGGTGTCGCCGTTGGTGTCGGTGCGAAAGGCCAGAGTCGTGGCGTCCTTGCGCCAGACGGTTTGCTCCGGGTGATCGAGGCCCAAGGCGCGAAAACCATTGATCACCGCCCCGGTCACCCGGACCTCGCCAGTCCAGTAGGCACCGCGATAGCGATCCTTGATCCGCGCGCCACCCAGGCGCAAGCGAATGCGTTGGGCGGAAAAACCCAGTTCCTGGTGCAGGTTGCGCGACCAGATCAGCGTCTCGCCGTCGAACAGATCGACCTGCTCCCAGCCCGCCTCGCCCAGCAAACGATAGTCCAGGGTTGCATTCGAATCCGCCGTGAACACTTCGCCCATGAAATGCCGGCCCTGGCGCAGGCTGGCGAATGAACGTTCGCCGGTGGTGGCAAAGGTGCGCCGGGCACGCAGGGCCTTGCCGACACTGGCACGGTCGAAGCCATCGGCAACCACACCGGTCAACCCGCCGCGAGAACCAAACACCGCCGTGGCCGGTACCCCGCCACCGCAACGGCCCTGGTGTTCATCGCTGTTCGCCGCGGCGCCCACCCGATAGCCACGCTGAAGGGCTTCGGCGTAGACCCAATGGAACTGGCCCCACGCCGAACCGACTTCAATCAAGCGTTCCAGCTCCGGGTGGTGCCAGTCGAGGTTGCAGCGGCGCCCGCCGACGTGGGGCATCATCAGGTGACCTTCCGGGTCTTTCGCATAGGCGGCGTACAACTCGTCCACCGGCCAGGCGCCCGGTTTGATGGTGCCGGCGGTGAACTCGTTCCATTCGAAGGAGCGCACCAGTCGTCCTTGATTGTCGAACGGAAACCCGGGTTTGCGATCATGCAGGAACACCACATTGCGGTCGCCGCCCGCGCAGGAGTTGCCGCACCATTCGGTGCCGGGGTAGCAGACGAAGCGACCGGGTTCGTTCAGTTCGTGGATCAGCTTCACCGCCTGATCCCAACGCTGCTCGGTGATATTGAAGTCGTTGGCGGTGTAGCCGAGGACATCGAGACCGGCTACATCGCGACCGTAGCTGAGGTTATAGAGCGTGTCATTGGTGCCCACGGTGTCATCGGAATGCACATGCAGGTCGGCGTACAGCGGCCGCAATGCCGTGCCGGCCGGGTCAACGGTGACGAAGGCCTGGGCGCCTCGCACGCCAGGCGTCTGCACCCCGGCGGACAAGCGCCACTCGCCCACGGCCCCTAGATCAAAACCCTCAAGTCGCGCCGTCGCCCAGCCTTCAGCCGCCAAGGTGAATGTTTGTTGGCGCTCGCCGCCCTCAGGATCAACCAGGGTCAGGACACCGTTAAGCGGCAGGTTGCGGCATGTGTTGCCCCAGGCATCGTCCACCCGCAGCAAAACATCGAACGCCTCACCGGCGCTGACCAGGCGCGGCACAATCAGCTGCACACTCTGGGGCGGCCCCGGCACGATGTTCAGCAACGGATCACCCGGCACCTCGGCAAATTTGGAGCTGCCCAACGGGTCGATAAACAGCCGGAAACGGAAGTCTTTCTCGACGAAACTCTGCACCCGCGTCCCCGCGCCGCCCTGGCGACGGTCGCCCAGGCGAATGGTGATTTTGTCGCCGGGATTCAGGTAGCCGTCGATGATGTCGATGATGATCGCTTTCTGGAACGGCCGTTCGTGGCCCTTCTGGTCGAAGCGCACTTTCAGGTGCTGCACGGTGGCCTGGCTCTGGCCGGGGACCAGGTCACCCGCCTGATACTCGGCGCTGACGTAGTTGGGACCGGCCGGATTCGAGGTCTGGAACAAGGCCCAGTCGGAGTAGAACTTGAACGCCAGTTTCAGCCAGGCGCCGTCCGCCAAACCACTGCCGCCGACCTCATAGACCAAGGTGATTTCATCCCATTGCCCGGCAATCAGCGTGTCTCGGTCACAGTCGATGTGGCCCAGGAACGGGCGTTTCTTGTTGCGTTCGTAGAGGCCTTGGGGGGCGATGTAATGCCCGGCTTCCCGGGGATCGAAAACGTTACTCACATGACACCTCGTGCAGTGGATGAAAAGGCTTCAAAACACGCTCTGTAGCAGCTGTCGAGCACCGCGAGGCAGCGTCCGGCGACGCAGCCGTCGTAAAATCAGCCTATGCGGTGTGTCAGGCAGACCGCGTATGCAGGGTTTACGAAGGCTGCGCCGCCGGACGCTACCTCGCGTTGCTCGACAGCTGCTACTGCACGCGCCATTTCTGGTAGTGACGCTCGATGCGCCGGAACACAAAACTCTCCATGAGCCAGGCAATCAGGCCGATCAGCACGATGCCCAGCAGCACTTGGCTGCTGTTGCCGATCTGCCCACCGGTGGAGACCATCCAGCCGATGCCCTGGGACGCGCCGATCATTTCCGCGGCGACCAAGGCTCGCCAACCCTGGCTGAAACCGATGCGCAGGGCTGCTGTCACGAAGGGCAATGAAGCGGGTAGATAAACGTGGGCCAGCAACTGCCAGGCGCTGGCGCCCAAGGTCCGCGCCGCCCGGACTTCACCGCCGCGAATGCTCTGCACGCCCTCCTGGATGGTCACCGCCATGGGAAACACCGCGGCGATGAAAATCACCAGCACGATGGACACATAACCCAGGCCGAAAATGATCATGATCAGCGGCGCCCAGGCGATGGGCGGGATCGCCATGAACAGACTGTTAAGCGGCGAAATGAAATCGCGAAACCGTGAAGACAATCCTCCGGCCGTGCCCAACAGAATCGCGACAATCACGGCTGCACAGAATCCGCCGACCTCTTCCAGGACGCTCGCCTTGAGGTGCTGCCACAGCGAACTGTCGCTGAGCCAGCGCACCGCTTCGCGCGCCACATCCCAGGGCTGCGGCAGGATGTAAGTGGGAAAACGACTGGCCAGGGCGATCCAGATCAACAGAAGGAATGGCAGCGAAGCCCATCCCCAATTCGGTTTTGGCAAGGACATGACAGACTCAGACTCAGCGCGAGGCTTTTTCCAGGTAGGAGGTATCCACGATCTGCTCAGTCTTGAGCGTGGTGTCGATAAAGCCCAGGTCGTGGGAGTAATTCATCAGGCGCTGGATGAATTGGATGTCCGAAGCCTGCAAATCCGCCGACCAGCCCAATCGGGTGCGTGCCTGGGCAACGATGGTTTCCGGGGCGATGGTCTTGCAGTCGGCGCCTTGTACCGCCTCAAGCTTGAACGCCTCGGCGATGATGCGATTCGACTCGTCAGGGTGTTCGTTGAGGAACGCGATTGCCTTGCGGTGCGCACGCAGCAGCTTGACCACATCGTCCGGCCGCTCCTGCAAGGTTTTGGGCAGCGCGATCACCACGTACCACGGGTAATTCGGCAGCGCCTGGTTGACGTCGAGCAGAATCCGGCTCGACCCGCGCAGCAACGACTGGCTGACAAAGGGTTCCCAGGAAAACGCCGCGTCGACAATGCCGCGCTCCAGCGCCGCGTTCATGTTGCCGGGTGGCATGTCGATGATGTCCAGATCCTTGTCGGGATTGAGCCCGGCCTTTTCCTTCAGCACATAGCCGCGCAACAGCACGTCCATGCCACTGCCCTTCTTGACCCCGGCGAGTTTTTTGCCCTTGAGTTGATCCAGGCTGTTAATCGGACTTTTGGCATCGACAATCACCGCGGCCTGCCCGTAATTGACCTTGGCCAGAATCCGGCTTTCCAAGCCTCGGGAGAACCATTGGTACACCGGCGGCGTGCCGACATAGGCCACGTCCAGCTCATTGGCGGCCAGCGCCTGCTGGATAACCGGACCATCGCCCAAGGCCTTGAGATCGACATTCAAGCCTTCCTCGCGGTAGTAACCCTGTTTGTCGGCGATCAGCGCCGGGGCGTTGGCCATGGCGAAGACATAACCCACACGCAGGGGCTTCTCTTCAGTGGCCACGGCAAATGTGCTGCTTGCCAATGCGGCAACAGACAAAGAGAGGGCAAGCAGCGAACGTTTGATCATGCGGTTAACTCGGGTTGGCGGGTTGGGTTGGCGATGGCCTCGGACACTTCCATGACGTGGGAAATACGCTCCATCAGTTCATTGCGGTAATCGAGAAAGGCCGGCAAGCGGCGGGTTTTCAGGTTGGAGCGCGGACGCGGCAGATGAATATTCAGTTCGCTATGGATGCCGCCCGGGGCGATGTTGAGCACGATGACCCGATCCGCCAGGAACACCGCTTCGTCGATATCGTGGGTGATGAACAGCACCGTCTGGCCCAGCTCGGCCCAGATGCGCAGGGTCTCTTCGTTCATGCTGTTGCGACTGATGGCATCCAGCGCGGCGAAAGGCTCGTCCATCAGCAACACGCTGGGTTCCAGGGCCAAGGTCCTGGCCAGGGAAACCCGCTGCTGCATGCCGCCGGAAAGCTGATGGGGCAAGCGCTGCGCCGCGCTCTCCAGACCGACCAGCCGCAAATACTGCAACGCTTGCGCACGCTGTTGATCCTCGCTGAGCTGCGCCGTCATCCGCAGGCCGAAACGCACGTTTTCCAGCGCGCTCAACCAGGGAAACAATTGCGGCGCTTGGAACACATAGCCCAATTCCGAACGCTCCGGCCGCACCGCCGTCTGGTTAATGCTGATCTGGCCGCTTTGCGGTTGCTGAAAACCGGACAACAGATTCAGCAACGTGGTTTTCCCGCAGCCGGACGGCCCGAGGATCGCAACGAATTCACCCGGCTTGGCGTTCAGGCTGAAAGCGCTGAACACCCGATGCCCGTTGGGGTAACTGAAGCTGATGTCATCGACCGTCAGGGCGTCGGCTTGCGGCGGTGCGTAAGGCAAGGATTCGGGCATGGCAAGTGTCGTCAGGTCGTTTACAATGGGAATGCCTGACATAATACGTATTAATACAAGTTGTCCCAATAACCTATTTTTATAACCTTAGAAGTGAAGGCACACCGCCCCACTCCAAGGCCATGGAAGCCGACCGTGTCCACGTCCATTCTTCGCGACAGCACCACCTCGCTCTACGAACAGATCGCCCATCGTTTGCTGGAAGAGATTCAACGCGGCGACTTTGAACCCACCGGCAAGTTGCCGTCAGAAGCCGAGCTGGGCGAGCGCTTTGGGGTCAGCCGCGTCACGGTGCGCCTCGCGGTGGGCAAGCTCAGTGACGACGGCGTGGTGGAGCGCAAGCAAGGCAAAGGCACGTTCGTGGCGGCGAAACAGGTTCGGCATGGACTGGATGCGTTGCGCAGTTTTCATGAAGCCTTGCTGTTGCAAGGGCTGAAACCGAGCATGCGGGTGATCAGCCATACGCTGTGGCCCGTTCCGGAAGCCTTGCGGGGGTTGTTTGAAGCAGCGGACGATTGCCTGCTGCTGGAGCGACTGCATTTTGTCGATGACGAACCTATCGCCCTGGGCCGCAGCCATCTACCGGCCGAGCTGGCCAGCGTGGTGTGGACGGACGTCGAGCATCAACCGATCTACTCGATTCTGGAATCGATCACCGGCCTGGCGGTCACCCGCGCCGACCTGGCAATCCGCGCGCAAGAAGCGGACAAAAGCCTGGCCAGCGCGCTCAACGTCAAACGCGGCGCCGCACTGCTGGTGATGGAACGCACCTCTTACTTTGCCGACGGCCGCTGTTGCGACCGCACCACTTTCTTTATCCGCCCGGAACGCTACGCCTTCGTGCTCAGCGGGGTGTTCAAATCGGCCAGTGGCCGGTAATCCCGGCCATCGCCTCATTTCTGCTCGAAGCGCTGCCCCTTGAGGACTGAGCTGATGTGTTCACGCCCGTTCAATGTGTGGATGCTGCGCAGGCGTTCGACCGCCTGCTGCGACCAGCTCGGCGTGCTGAGCCCCTGTTCCCGATAGAACGCCGCAATGTGCTGGTCATAGTCGTCGACCAACTGCTGCTCGACGGGTTGCCCGTACGTCTCGCGGTGCAGCACGACCTGTTGCGGCAGACGCGGTTTGACGGCGCTCGGACGCGTCGGATCGGCATAGCCGACGCACAGGCCAAACACGGGGAACACCAGCGGCGGTAGCTGTAATTCATCGATGACGGCGGCGAGGTTATTGCGCAGCGCGCCGATGTACACGCTGCCCAGTCCCAGGGATTCCAACGCCACCACGGCATTTTGCGCCGCCAGCGCCGCATCGATGCTGCTGACCAGCAGGCTATCGAGGTAGGCCGGCGCGTCGAGTTCGACGTCCTGCCGTTGAGCCTGGCGGTCAATCCGCGACAGGTCCGCCAGCCACACCAGAAACAGCGGTGCCTGACGGATATGCGCCTGGTTGCCGGCCAGTTCGGCCAAGCGCGCCTTGCGGGCCGGGTCCTCGATCGCCAGCAGGCTCCAGGCTTGCAGGTTGGACGAGGTGGCCGCCGATTGCGCGGCCGCGACTAACGTGTGCAACGTGCCTTCCGGCAACGGTTTGTCCAGGTAGCTGCGCACACTGCTGTGCTGCAACAGTGACTCGATGACGTCATTCCACGGCGCGCCTTGCGGCCACTCGCCGTGTCGATAGCGGCTGTTCAAAGATGAAGACATTTATGCACCCACTGCTTGTAAAGATTCAATGACGGTAACAGCTTGTGCCGCACGCGCGGCACTGTGGCGATTGACCGGCACCGGCAAGCCCAGGTGACCACGCAATGTGCTGTGGCTGTATTCGCTGCGGAACAGGCCGCGCTCACGCAGCAATGGCAGGACTTCGTTGGTGAATCGGGCAAATTCACCGGGGGCACCGACACGGATGTTGAACCCATCGACCGCCCCTTCGACAAACCAGCGCTCGATCTCGTCGGCCACGGTTTTCGGCGACCCGACGAAATTCGAAAACGGAGCGGCGAAGCGCAAGGCCGTCTGACGCAGGGTCAGCCCCTGCTCACGAGCAACCTGTTTGATGCGTTCGGCGTGCCCGCGATAACCATTGCTGCCCAGATCACCCAGGTCCGGGAACGGTTCGTCGAGGGCATACTGGGAAAAATCGTGATAGTTGAACGGCCGCCCCAATTGCACCAGCGCCTTGTGCAGGTCCAGTTCACCGTGGCGTTGGCGATCGATGGCTTGGGCCTCTTCGTCGGTGTCGGCAATGATCGGCGCGATGCCCGGCAGGATCGTCACGTGATCGGGATTGCGGCCCGCCGCTGCGGTGCGTTTTTTGACGTCTTGATAGTAGTCGCGAGCGTCCTCGAAATTGTCCACGCCGGCGAAGATGCCCTCGGCAAAGCTTGCCGCCAGGTTACGTCCGGACTCGGAAACTCCAGCCTGAAAAATCACCGGTTGACCCTGGGCCGAACGGGCGATGTTCAACGGCCCGGTCACGGAAAAGAACTCGCCCTGGTGATCGAGACGGTGCTGGCGTTGCGGGTCGAGAAACACCCCGCTCTGCTTGTCGCGCACAAAGGCGTCGTCTTCGTAGGAATCCCACAAGCCTTGCACCACTTGCAGATGCTCGCCGGCCCGACGATAGCGCTCGGTGTGGTCGATGTGCTGCTCGCGTCCGAAATTCCCGGCGGCGCCTTCGAGCCCGGTGGTCACCACGTTCCAGCCCGCGCGACCGCCGCTGATCAGGTCCAGCGAGGCAAATTGCCGGGCCACATTGAACGGTTCGGTATAGGACGTCGTCAGGGTGGCGACCAGCCCGATCTTCGACGTCGCCCCCGCGACGGCGGACAACAACGTCAGCGGTTCCAGGCGATTGAGATAATGCGGGGCCGAATCCGGGGTGATGTAGGGGCTGTCGACGATGAAGATCAGGTCAAATTTCGCCGCCTCGGCTTGTTGCGCCTGCTGGCGATACCAGTCGATGTCGATGCTCGCATCACCGGGAATTTCCGGGTGCAGCCATTCATTCTGAGCGGTACCGACGCCAGTGAGAATGGCGCCGAATTTGAGTTGTCGTGGTGAAGTGGACATCTGGATATTCCCCCGGAGATGGCAGCTCTGCTGGCCGTTGAAGCACGACCTTAGGCGTTGGGAATACGCTTGTGAAATGCTTTGTTGATCTATCCTAATTATGAAAAACAATGATCATAACTATTTTCTATATTTAACTATTGCATATAAACACGCAAAACCTGTGGGAGCGGGCTTGCTCGCGAAGGCGCTGTGTCAGGCAATGCAGATGTTGACTGACACACCGCCTTCGCGAGCAAGCCCGCTCCCACATGGGATGTACATCGCTTCGCAAAACGTGCTCGACACAAGCACGCCGTGATCGGGCAAAAAAATGGACCTGTTTTCACAGATCCATTTTTAAGCCGGGGCGGATTACTTCGGTTGCGCCACCGTGCGCAGGTAAGGTTTCACCGTCCTGAAGCCGTCCGGGTATTTCTTGCGGGCGTCTTCGTCGGAAACCGAAGTCGGGATGATCACGTCTTCGCCCGGACGCCAGTTCACCGGCGTGGCGACGGTGTGCTTGGCATTCAACTGCAGGGCGTCGAGCAGCCGCAGCACTTCATCGAAATTGCGCCCGGCGCTCATCGGGTAGATCAGCATCGCCTTGACCTTCTTGTCCGGGCCGATGATGAACACCGAACGCACGGTGGCGTTGTCCACTGCCGTCCGGTTACCGCCGCTGGCGTTCGGATGGATCATGTCGTAGAGCTTGGCCACCACCAGGTTTTCGTCGCCGATCATGGGATAGTTGACCGCATGCCCCTGGGTTTCCTCGATGTCCTTGGCCCAGCTCGCGTGGTTGCTGACCGGGTCCACGCTGAGCCCGACCACCTTGGTATTGCGTTTATCGAATTCGGGCTTGAGGCCGGCCATGTAGCCGAGTTCAGTGGTGCACACCGGTGTGAAGTCCTTGGGGTGCGAGAACAGAATCGCCCACTTGTCGCCGATCCACTCGTGGAAATGCAGCGTGCCTTCGGTGCTTTCAACGGTAAAGTCCGGTGCTTCGTCGCCTATGCGGATTGCCATGTTCGTTCTCCTTACTGTGAGTTCAGAGGGAAGCTCAACGGCGTTCAGGAACGGCGTTAAACCTGTCGACGCGAGACAGTATAGGAGACGGTTCAAGACACGGCGGTTACCGATGGATTCCCGCTAAGCGGGGCGCAAGGCAATGCGCGCTTATGCGCGGTTTTCAGGTAGGCGCCTTCAATGATCTGTCGTGCCTGCGGCGATACCGCGCCCCCCATCAGGTAGGCGTCGATCTCTTCGTAGGTGCAGCCATACGCGGCTTCATCCAGTTTGCCCGGCGCCAGATCTTCCAGGTCCGCCGTCGGGACCTTGCGCACCAGGTAAGCCGGCGCCCCCATTTCATCGGCCAGCAGCCGCACCTGGGTCTTGGTCAGGCCCGACAGCGGTGCCAAATCACAGGCACCGTCGCCGAATTTGGTGAAGAAACCCATCAAGGCTTCCGCGCCGTGATCGGTGCCGACCACCAACCCGTTGCTGAAGTTGGCAATGGCGTATTGCGCCAGCATCCGGGCCCGGGCCTTGACGTTACCTTTGGCAAAATCGACGAGTTCGGCGCTGGGCTGCAAGCCGTCGATGGCGATACTGGCCATCAGTCCGTCAACGCACGGGGCGATGTTGCTGGTGGTGATCAAGTCCGGCCGGATGAAATCCAGGGAAGCCTGGGCGTCTCGTTCATCGGCCTGGGTCTTGTAGGGCAGGCGCACGGCGATAAAGCGCGCGTCATAGTCGTCGTCGCGTAATTGCTCCACCGCCAACTGGCACAAACGGCCAGCCGTGAGCGAGTCGACGCCGCCGCTGATCCCGAGGACCAGTGCCTTGCAACCCGAGTCGCGTAAAACCTGCTTGATAAAGTCGATACGCCGCGCGATTTCCGGGGCCTCTCCACCCTCTGTGAGTTGGCGGTTGATTCCCAGTTCCCGGGCGATGGTATCTTGCCGTTGCGTGGTCATATCAGGCTCCCAATTGTGGATTGATCATCGTGACGTTGAACACCTGGGCCGCGTAGCGCAGGAACGAGGCGTCTTCGCATACGTTTTTGATCGGGTCGTCGGAAAACTTCACAACAGGCTCACCGTGAACCCGAACCAGCTTCATCACGATGCTCAACGGTTCGACACCTTCGACATCGCACGCCAGGCTGGTGCCCATGCCGAATCCGAATTTGGCCTTGCCGCGAACGTGACGCAGGATCGGCAGGCATTTTTCGAAGTTGAGGCCGTCGGAGAACATCAAGTCCTTGGTACGCGGGTCGATGCCCAGTTCCTTGTAGCGCGCCAGCACCTTGTCGGCCCAGACAATCGGGTCACCGGAGTCCTGGCGCAGACCGTCGTAGAGCTTGGCGAAGTACAGGTCGAAATCCTTGAGAAAGAAATCGGTGCTGATGCAATCGGTCAGTGCGATACCGAGCCGGCCACGGTACTCGTGCACCCAGTTTTCCAGCGCGGCGTTCTGACTCTCGCGCAACCGCCCGAGTTGCTGGTGCACCATCAGCCATTGGTGGGCCATGGTGCCGATCAGTGGTAAGTCGAATTCATAGGCCAGGTGGGCGTTGCTGGTGCCGACAAACACACCGGGGAAATCACTGCGCATCACGTTCACCACTTCGCGCTGGGCCCGGAACGACAGGCGCCGGCGGGTGGAGAAGTCCGAGACGCGCAACTCGGCGAGTTCTTCGCGACTGGCATTTTTCTCCAGCCATTCGAACTTCCGGTACAGCTGACGGGTGACATCGGCCAGTTCGGCTTCGGGGTACTTCTCGCGGTTGCGTAACTCGCTGACCATCGCCAACACCGGTTGCTCGAACATGATGCAATGCAGCATCGGGCCTCGGACGCGGATGTTCAGTTGACCGTCGATTTCCGAGACATGGATGTAGCGCAGATTGAAGCGGAACAGCCCGAGAAACTGTTCGAAGTCCGGTGTCAGGTACTCGCGAAAACGCTTGTTGAACAAAAACCGCTGCTCACCTTCGCGCAGTTGCAGGCCGGCGAGTTTCTCCAGCTCTTCGCGAATCTGCGGGATCAAGTGCCCGAGCCGCTCTTTCGAGCGCACGATGAACTGGTATTCCACCTCGACGTTCGGGTGCTGGTGCAGGACGGCCTGCATCATGGTGAAGGTGTAGTAATCGGTGTCCAGAAGACTCTGGATTACGCCATTGCCTGAATCGAATGCACTGTCCATGTTGATGTCCTTATGCGTTTGCCAGTTGGGCGGTTTCTTTGCGAGTCGCAGTAACCGCGATGCCCGCTTGTTGCATGTCTTGAATGGCCTGGGTGGCGCCCTCCTCGCTGATGGCCCGACAGGCCGGAAGGTGCACGATCACTTTGAAACCGGCGGCCGCGAGTTGCAGCGCGGTGGTCTTGACACAGAAATCCAGGGCCAGGCCACCGACGATGACCTGCCGGACATCCCGGCTTCTCAGGTATTCGATGACGCCGGTGGACAGCTTGCCGTGCAGGTCGTGGTAACAGGCGCCGTAGGGGTGAAGGTCCGGCTCCACGCCCTTCCACACGAAATAGTCGTAGTCGTAGGGGGTCGGCAGCTCGTCCAGCAAGCCAAAGCCTTCGGTGCCGGGGATGCAGTGGCTGACCCAGGTGAGGTCGGCGTGCTCGAGGCCGGTCGGCCGGAGCATTTGCGAGTGCTCCGCAACCACCCATGGGGCGTGCGGCGAATGCGCGTCCTTGCTGCCGACCCGCAGGCTACCGAGGGAAGCCATGAAATTCAGCTCGCCGCCAATCTGGTCCCCTCCGGGTACGGGAAGTTCATCGGGGCACAACGGCGTAAAGCTCTTTTGTGCATCAACATCGAAGGAAGCGGTGCTCACGGTCAGGCTTTTCATGTCGTGTCTCTCCTGTGCATGGATCGCAAGGTACACGTCATGCACTTACAAGACAAGTAATCTTTTGAAAATAATAGCTATCGGTAATCCTGCTGAATCTACACGCGGCATTTCGCCTGAATAAATTTTGATGATAAGGTACACGTCATGTACATATCAGGACGATCAACCATGTTTGAGATAGCCCTTTATGGTGGCGCCTTCAATCCGCCGCACGCCGGTCATGTCCAGGCGATGATCGAGGCGTCAGCCCAGGCCCGACGCGTGTTGGTCGCCCCAAGCTTCAGGCACCCTTACGGCAAACGAATGGCCGATTACGAGCTGCGCCTGGAGTGGCTGGAATCGATCGTTGAACATGTGCAGCCGCTGTGCCACGCCGAACTGTGTGCGAGTCGAGTCGAACAGCACGTGGCACGCAACGTCGAAGGGCCGATCTACAGCTACACCCTGCTCGCCCACCTCGCCGACAGCCTGGCCCTGGATGGCAAACAGGTTGCACTGGTGGTGGGTCAGGACGTTGCCTCACTGTTACCCACCTTCTATCGCGGTGCACAATTGCTGGAGCGTTTTTCCATCCTTTGTGTGGAAGAAAAAATCCAGGTCCACAGCACACAAATACGCGAACGCCTGGCCTCGGGCGAGTCACTGCCCAGTCAATGGCTGGCTCCCGGCATGAACCCGGTAAACTATGATCTCTACGCTGCTCACGGAAACTGATATGCCTGACCGCATCGCCCACCCCAATGCCTACCTGCACACCATCGACCTCTGCGTATTGCGCTACTGCCGGCAAACCCAGGCGCTTGAGATCCTCTTGAATCGGCGGGAAGCCGATCCGTTCGCCGGCCATTGGGCGCTGCCCGGGATGGTGGTCAACGGCGGTGTCGAAGACCTGACATTGGGCGATGCCGTTGAGCGTCTGCGCCAGTCGAACAAGGTCGGCATGCCGCTGGCCTGGATCGAGCAGGTCGGCACCGTCGGCGATGCGTTCCGCGATCCGCGCTGCTGGTCGTCATCCACGTTCTACCTCGCCATCGTCAGCGAAGACGTGCAGCTTGCAGAGCATCAGGGGTTTTTCCCGCTCAAGGACGTGGCCGACGCCTCGACAAAACTGCCGTTTGATCACAACAGCCTGGTAGCCGCCGTGCAGGAGCGACTGCTGTCGAAGTCGCTTTACAGCAGCCTGCCACTGATGTTCCTCGGCACCGAATTCAGCGCACCGGAAGCGGTAAGCATTTTCTCGTTGGTGCTCGAGCGTCCCGTACTCAAGACCAGCATTCGCCAGCGCTTGTTGAAAATGGCCGAGGCAGGCTACCTGCAGGAAACCGGCCGCAAAAAGAGCGGTGACGGCGGCCGCCCGCAAGCCACCCTGGAAAATCTCAAGCCGGCCAGCCTCTACCTGTTTGATCGAAGCTTTCTGGAGTGATGCTCAAGCCCGGCCGCGTCGCGATAGCGCACTGGAGAATGCGTTGCGGTATGCCTGGGGGCTGGTTCCGACGACACGTCGGAAGTGTTCGCGCAGGGAGGTCGGCGAGCCAAATCCGGCCTTTAACGCAACCTGCTCAACGGACATGTCGGTGGTCTCGAGAATGCATTGCGCTCGCCGGACCCGTGCGTGCAATAGCCATTGCAGGGGCGTAACGCCGAGTTGTTCGCGAAAACGCCGGCTGAGGGTTCGGGTGCTGATCGAGGCTTTGTCGGCCATTTGTTCCAGGGTCAACGGCTGATCCAGTTGTTGCTCGATCCATTGCTGCAGGTGTTGCAACGTCCCCGTTGATTCAACGGGTTCATGGACGATGAACTGCGCTTGCCCGCCCGCCCGTTCCAGCGGCATCACCGCCAGGCGAGCGGTGTCCGCAGCCACCACGGCGCCATGGTCTTGCCGGATCATGTGCAGGCACAAATCCAGGCCGGCAGACGCGCCCGCCGACGTCAGCACCTGCCCGTTGTCGATAAACAGCACATTCGGATCGACCGTAATGGCGGGATATCGCGCAGCGAGCGCGGACGCCGCCAACCAATGGGTAGTTGCGCTTAATCCGTCGAGCAGACCACTGGCGGCCAGGAGGAACGATCCCGTACAAACAGACGCAATCCTCGCGCCCGCGTCGGCTGCCGCTTTCAGTGCCTCCAGAAGTGCCTTGGGTATCGGCGCGGCAATATCTATCAGGCCGGGCACGATGACCGTATCGGCGTGGATCAGGTCGCTCAAATCCCACTTCACCTGCAAGTCGAAATATTCCGTCCTGACCACCCGCGTCTGTGCGCAGACCATCACTTGATAAGCGCGCTGCCCCGCTCCCAGGCGAACGCGCTCGAACATTTCAATCGGCAGGGTGAGGTCAAACGCGACCACGCCATGGAACGCGAGAATCGCGACTTTATGAGGTTTGGGTTGGGGCGACATGGTGGTGGTGAACCTGGCTTGAATCCGTCGATGATTGGCATTTTAGCCAATTGGCGAGGTGGCACAAGGTCGACATACTCAGGCCCCGCTTTGGAGAAACCACCCATGACGAATGACCTGACTTCGCGCTCCCTTGGCATCCTGCGACAGCTGCGCTATGCCGCCCTCCTGGAAGGCTGCACCCTGGCCTTGTTGCTTGGCGTCGCTGTTCCGCTCAAGCACGTTTTTGACTGGCCGGCGGCGGTACAAATCATCGGTCCGTTGCATGGCCTGGTGTTTTTGCTTTATTGCTGGCTGGTGATCACCGCCGCTGAAAGCGAAAAATGGAAGAGAAGCGACCTGGCCCGCGCACTCGGCTCGGCGCTGATACCGCTGGGTGGCTTTTTTGCCGCCCGATATTTTCGCCAACAGGAAAAAAAGCTGCATACGATGAGTTGCGAGGCCTGATCCATGAACGAAAAGAAAACATTGCTGCTGACCGGCGCCAGTCGAGGCATCGGCCATGCCACGGTCAAACACTTTAATGCAGCCGGCTGGCGCGTATTCACCGCCTCGCGGCAGAGTTGGGGAAGCGAATGCCCGTGGGCGGACGGGCAGGAAAATCACATTCACCTGGATCTGGAGGATATCGGCAGCATCGAAGCCAGTATCGAATTGATCAAGGCGAAGATTGGCGACGGCAGACTGCACGCCTTTGTCGACAATGCCGGGGTCAGTCCGAAAGGGCCTGAGGGCGGTCGACTGGGGGTGCTGGAAACCGACTATGCGACGTGGCTTCGGGTCTTCAACGTCAATCTGTTTTCGACCGCCCTGCTCGCCCGAGGCTTGTTCGCGGAATTGAAAGCGGCGCAGGGCACCATCATCAACGTCACCTCTATTGCCGGTTCCCGGGTGCACCCTTTCGCCGGCGTTGCCTATGCGGCGTCAAAAGCCGCCTTGTCTGCTCTCACACGCGAAATGGCTTATGACTACGGCCAACATGGGATTCGGGTGAACGCTATCGCCCCAGGGGAAATCGATACCGCCATCCTCTCCCCCGGTACTGACGACATTGTGGCGCGCGACATCCCGATGCACCGGCTCGGCAAGCCTGAGGAAGTCGCGTCACTGATTCATTTCCTCTGCACCAATGGCGCGTCCTACATCAATGGTGCCGAGATCCAGGTCAATGGCGGCCAGCATGTCTAGCCACCATCGGTTGGAGGGATCTTCTTACTTCAACACATCCCGGGCAATGATCTCTTTCATGATCTCGGAAGCCCCGCCATAAATCCGCTGCACCCTCGCATCCACGTAGGCACGGGAGATCGGGTATTCGCTCATGTAGCCGTAGCCGCCAAACAGTTGCAGGCAACCATCGACCACCCGCCCCTGCATTTCGGTGCAGGCCAGCTTGGCCATGCTCACGGACGCCACGTCCAGCGTCCCTGCTTCAAAACGCTCGCGGCACTCGTTGACGAAGGCTTTGTGCACGCGCATGTCGGTGTGCATTTCCGCCAGCTTGAAGCGGGTGTTCTGCAAATCCGCGAGCAGTCCGCCGAACACTTTGCGTTCCTTGACGTAGTCCACGGTCAGCGCCAGTGCGCCCTCGGCAGCCGCCACCGCCATGGTCGCCAGGCTTACACGCTCGCGTTGCAACTCATTCGCCAACACCACGAAACCTTTGTTCAACTCACCCAACATCGCCGTAGCGGGCACCCGGACGTCCTGGAAAAACAACTCGGAGGTGTCTGCGCTATGGCAGCCGATCTTGTCCAGATTGCGTCCGCGCTCAAACCCCGGACTGTCGCTGTCCACGATGAACAGTGACAGCCCTTTTGCACCGGCCACGTCCGGATTGGTCCTGGCGACCACGATGACAAAATCGCAATGCTGGCCATTGGTGATGAAAGTCTTGGAGCCATTGATGACGTAGTGATCGCCGTCCCGCCTGGCACTGGTGCGGATGCCCTGCAAGTCGGAACCGGCGCCGGGCTCGGTCATCGCGATGGCGCCGATGCGTTCTCCCGTGATCATCTTCGGCAAGTAGGTGGTTTTCTGCTGCTCGGTGCCGACGTTGAGAATGTAATGCGCCGCGATGTCGGAGTGCACCGCCAGGCTACCGGCCAACGCGGAGCAACCTGCCAGGCCCAACTCTTGTGACACCACCATGGAAAACTCGAACGTCGCGCCGGCCCCTTCATAGTCTTCGGGAATATCCACGCACAACAGCCCGGTGCGGCCTAATGTATTCCAGAACTCCCGGGGAACGATGCCGGCTTTCTCCCACTGTTCGTAGTGGGGAACAATTTCGTTTTGCACGAAGCGCCGCACATTGTGGCGGAACAATTGCAGTTCCGGTTTATCCGATTCGCTACCCATGAATTGCCTCTTATTGTTGTGCGCCATCCGCTGGACGGATGGCGAATTTATCGACCGCCAGGTTTAACGAGGGTTACAACGCCACCACGGCTTCACCGAGTAACGTCTGGGTGCCATTGCCGGTCGTGGCGGCAATGCTCAGGCGCGCCAGTTGCACGCCCTGCTCTTCGAACAACTCGATAACCGAGCCGGTGCAAGTAATCACGTCATGCACCTGGGTGAGCGCGACAAAACGGCTGGTGAACGTGCGCAACTTCGACTGCGGCTGCCAGTTCGTCAGCATGCGTCCGAGGTAGGCCATGGACAACATGCCGTGGGCAAACACATCGGGCATGCCGGCTTTTACCGCGAAGTCCGAATCCACATGGATCGGGTTATGGTCGCCCGAAGCCCCGCAGTACAACGCCAGGGTGTGGCGGGAAACAGGTGGCAACTGCAAGGGCGTTATTTCACTGCCCACTTGAATATTCGACATGAAAGACATCCCTCTTAATTGCGATAGACCAGGTTGCACTGGGCCTTGGCGACCAACTTGCCGTGTTGATTGGTGTAGGTGCTCTGCGTCACCACAAACTCCAGGGCGCCGTCCTTCTTGTCGTACATATCGATGATTTTCCGCACGACGGTGATTTCATCCCCCGCATAGATCGGCTCGAAGTATTCAAAGGACTGGCTGCCATGGAGAATCCGCCCGACCTCTAGCTGCAACGCTTGCACTTCGGGTGGCAGATCACTGTCACCTTCCATTTCCAGTACCGACGCATAGGTGGGCGGCGCGGGGATCGAGCGATAACCGGCGGCCTGGGCACTCGGCGCGTCCAGATAGATGCGATTGCGCTCGCCAATGGCTTTCACGAAAAACGCCAGCCGGCCCTTTTCAACGGAAACGACGAAGGGTTTGAATTCGGTGCCTATCTTGGTGCGATCCAACATGGCAATCTTCCTTTTTTGTTATTGAACGGCGCAGAACTAAACGCTGCGATACATCGTGACGACAGCCGCGCCGCCCAGGCCCAGGTTGTGCTGCAAAGCCACTCGCGCGCCTTCGACCTGACGCGCGCCGGCCGTGCCGCGCAGGTGCCAGACCAGTTCCGTGCATTGAGCCAGGCCGGTAGCGCCCAGGGGATGCCCCTTGGACATCAGGCCGCCGGATGGATTGACCACGTATCGCCCGCCGTAGGTGTTGTCGCCGTCATGGATGAATTGCTCGGCCTGCCCTTCTTCGCACAGGCCCAGGCCTTCGTAGGTAATGACTTCGTTGGTGGTGAAGCAGTCGTGCAACTCCACAACCTGAGCGGCTTCCGGGCCCAGGCCGGACTGTTCGTAAACCTGTTGCGCGGCGGTGCTGGTCATCCTGGCGCCGATCAGGTTGATTGGATCAGTCCAGCTGTCCTGCAGGTCGGTGACCATCGATTGCCCGATGATTTCCACCCCAGCGGCGGTGCCGTGTTTGCGCGCAAATGCTTCGCTGCACACGATCACCGCTGCCGCGCCACAGCTCGGCGGACACGCCATCAGCCGGGTCAAATAGGGTGTGTAGATAATCGGCGCCGCCATCACTTCTTCCACGGTCAGTGGCGTGGTGAACATCGAGAACGGGTTCTTGATCGCATGGCTGCGGGTCTTGGCCGAGACGCGGGCGAAGATGTCAGGGTTGGCGCCGTACTTGTCGATATACGCCGTGCCCGCCGAGCCAAACATACGCAGGGCCAACGGTCCTTCGGGCGCGTCGGCGACTTCATTCAGGCGTTGCACCATCGGATCGAACGGTGACTCGCGGTCGTTCCACACCGAACCCAGCGCACCCGGTTGCATCTCCTCGAAACCCACTGCCAACGCACACTCGACAGCGCCGCTGGCCACAGCCTGACGCGCCAGAAACAACGCCGTCGAACCCGAGGAGCAATTGTTGTTGACGTTGATAATCGGGATACCGCTCATGCCGACGCCATACAACGCATGCTGCCCGCAGGTGCTGTCGCCGTAGACATAACTGGCGTACGCCTGTTGCACCAAGCGGTAGTCGATACCGGCATCTTCCAGGGCCGCTTTCACCGCTTTGGTGGCCATGACCCGATACGGTTCCTGGGTACCCGGTTTACAAAACTTGACCATTCCCACACCGGCAATCCGAACATTGGACATCACTGTTTCCTCTTGCGGGTTGGGTTACTTTTTAGTGGCCAACAAGTCGATGCCTACCATCCGGCCAACGGCGTTGAACGTGCTCAAGACATCTTCCGCCGGCTCGGACTCACCGAAGTCGCAGATATCACTCCAGCGCTCGGCAACTTGTTCGGCACTGACGACGTTCTCGATACCGAAGGCCACGCCTTTACTGCGCTCGGTACGGACTTTCGCGAACCAACTGGCGCCGACTTCAAACACGCCACCGTTTTCCGTGCTGTCTTCGGCGCACAACTTGATCGCCAGCGGCACGACATAATCCGGGCTGGTAGCCTTGAGTACTTCTTCCGGCCAGATCGTCTCGGTCAAACGGGAACCGGCGATTGGCGCGATAACGTTTGAGTAGATGTTGTTGCGCGCGCCTTCAATGGCCAGGGTGCGACCCAAGCCCAGCAATGCGGACTTGGCCGAGCTGTAATTGGCCTGGCCAAAGTTGCCGTAGAGCCCGGCAGCCGAGGTGGTAAAAATGATTCGTCCAAAACCCTGTTCACGCATGGTTGCCCAGGCAGCTTTGGTGACCTTGTAAGCACCGTCCACATGCACGCGGTAGATCAACTGCCAATCGGTATCGGTCATCTTGGCGAAACTGGAATCGCGCAAGATCCCGGCGTTGTTGATGACCACATCCACACGGCTGTAGTTATCCAGCGCGGTCTCGATAATCCGTTCGCCGAACTCCACCGAATCATAGTTGGCCACCGCTTGACCACCGGCACTGCGGATTTGCGCAACCACGAGATCGGCGGCCGTCGCACTTTGTCCTTCGCCGTGACCGCTACCGCCCAAGTCATTGACCACAACTTGCGCACCACGGCGGGCAAACTCCAACGCATAAGCGCGGCCCAAACCGTTGCCCGCGCCAGTCACAACTACAACTCGCCCGTCAAATCGTATTTGATTCATTTAGGAATGCCTTGGTTGTTCTTATTGATAGGTACTTTGCCGATGGCCATGCCGGCAAACAATGCCGGCATAGACCAACTAAATTAACAATAACGCGCTTGGGTGCTGCTTGACGTTTCTGGATAACCCATCGTTGCGGCAGGCTTATCCGATGTTATTAATTAATTGATGGCGCGCTGGCGGTCACGCCAATAGACTTCGCGAAGTTCAACCTTGCGTAACTTTCCTGCACCGGTCATCGGGAAAGGTTCTTCGCGAAACACCACACTTCGCGGGCACTTATAACCGGCAATGTATTGCCGGCAATGGTCGATAACTTCCTGTTCAGTCGTGCCGGCTGATTCACGCAGACGAACAATGGCATGCACAGACTCGCCCCATTGTTCACTGGGAATACCGATGACCACCACTTCGTGTATCGCCGGATGCTTGGAAATGGCACTTTCCACCTCAGCGGAAAACACATTCTCGCCACCGGACACGATCATGTCCTTGACCCGGTCCACCAGAAACAGAAAGCCCTCGTCATCCAGGTAACCGGCGTCGCCGGTCATGACCCAACCGTCGACCAACGCAGCACGGGTCTGCTCCGGGCTGTTCCAATAGCCGAGCATGGCATTGGGGCCACGAACCGCCACTTCACCGATGCCACCCACCGCCAGCGCCTGGCCTTCATCACCGACAATTTTCAGTTCAACGCAATAGGCCGCCTGCCCTGCAGACCTTAATCGGCGCGCATTCGGCCCTTCGATCACATGGTATTGCGGCTGTAAGATCGTCGCGATGGGCCCCAGTTCGGTTTGCCCGTAGGCCTGATAGAAATCAACTTTCGCGAAACCTTCGATCGCTCGCCTCAACGTGCCTTCCGGCATCGGCGAGGCGCCGTAGACAACCTTGCGCAGGGACGAAATATCGGCGTCGGCCAGTGCCGGATGGCTCAACAACATCGAGATCATGGTCGGCACCAGCAATACGTCGGTGACTTTGTTCTCGGCAATCGTCTCCAGCACTTTTCCAGGCTCGAATGCCGGGACAAAGACATGGGTGGACCCGGCGATCGAATTGGCAATCGAAAACGCCAGATCGGCCAGATGGAACATGGGCGCGGCGTGTAGATAAACCGTGCCGGGTTCATTGACCGAAATCCCCGCCATGACCGACATGGCGCTGCTCCACAGGTTCTGATGGGACAACATCACGCCCTTCGGAAAACCCGTGGTGCCGCCGGTGTAAAATATGCCGGCGAGTTCGCCGTATTCTGCATGAGAGGCCTCGACCGGCTCTGCGGCGTCGAGCAACGCTTCATAGTTCAACATGCCCTCAGGTGTTTCACCGTCCCCCACGTAGACAAGGGTTTCAAGGCTATCCACCTGACAAAAAATCTCATGGGCGATGCCTTTGAACGCATCATCGACCACCAGCACCGTCGCCCCGCAATCCTGCAAGGAATACACATTTTCCTTGATCGACCAGCGGGTATTCAGAGGCACCACCACGCGATTGGCCCATGGCACCGAGAAGCACAGCTCGAAGTGGCGATCCGAATTCAGCGCCAGAATCGCTACCCGATCGCCCGCCTGTCCGCCCAGAGCGACCAACGCGCCAGCAAACCTCGCGACGCGCCCGTGGAGTTCTGCCCATGTTTGCCGACGCGCGCCGTCCACTGTCGCGATATGGTTGGGAGTGACTTGCGCATTGCGCTTGATCGACTGGAACAGGTACATGGGAGCCTCTTTTTATAATTATTGGGTATTAACACGCCTTGCACCGGGCCAGCAGAGAATAGAAGCTTGCAGAACTAATATCAGCTACCCATCTGACAAAACGCGCTACATCCACACACTTATATTTTTCATCTTTCAATCATTCTTTCGAATTCTGCTAAAGCATTGATATGCATTGACTTCGCCTTACCGACACCTCGATACTAATTTTTATTCGCCTCGTCGGACAATGCCCTAAAGAAACTGTGAAATGAACATTTCCGCACAATAAGCCGGCCCATCGGGAGCGCAATGAAAAAATACACCGCCAGCAATCACTACGTGTCCGTTTTACTGGAACAAGTAGCTGCCAAAGGCCTCGACACCGAAAGCCTGCTGCGTGAAACCGGGATTTCCGAAGAGTTGCTGCACAGCCCGCAGGCCCGAATTGCCGTGGAGAAACTCGCCCGGGTGGTGCAAAAAACCTGGGAATCCCTGCAGGACGAGTACCTGGGTTTTACGTTGACGCCTTGTAAAATCGGCACGCTTTACCTGATGGGTAAACTGGCGCTGCATGAGCCCAATCTGGAAAAGGCTTTGAAAATTGCCACCCGTTTCTATCGAACAATCGAAGACAACTACCGAATAGAGTTGATAAAAGAAGGTGATGAAGCGCGCCTGGTCTTTACCTTCAACAATCCAGAACTGGACCCCCATCATTTATTTTCCGAATTCCTGATGATTGTCTGGCACCGTTTCTTCAGTTGGCTCGTCGGTAAATATATTTTGTTGGGGCACAGCACCTTCAAATACCCGCCGCCGCCCCATGTCGACGAATACAAATTCCTGTTTCCTGGCGACCAGAGTTTCTCGGAGCCCGTCAACAGCCTGACCTTCCATAAAAAATATCTGCAGTTACCGGTGATCCAGTCCGAAAGTGCGCTGAAAGAATACTTCCATAGAACCCCCATCGATATGTTGATGAAGCTGGAAAACGACGACAGTTACAGCACACGAATCCGCTTGATGATCGAAACCCGCATGGAAGAAGGCTTTCCGGATTTCACCGTAGTAGCCAGCGAATTCAACATGGCGCCACAGACCCTGCGACGTAAATTGGCCCAGGAAGGCACGCCCTACCAGACGATCAAGGACACCATCCGCCGCGACTTCGCCATCTTTCACCTGACGCAACGCAACCTGCCCATCAATGAGATCGCGATAAAAGTCGGCTTCACTGAACCGGGTGCTTTTATTCGCGCGTTTAAAGGATGGACCGGTGTAACGCCCGGCGATTATCGCCGCATAGACTGATCCCGGGCAGATAATCCTGCCCGGGATTTCAAGTGCCCTTTTAGTTAGCGAACCCCTGATTGTCTAAGTGCCGTCGGGGTGTAGTCGATGTTGTTGGCCTTGAACGCAAAGTCATAAGCCTGGGCCTCTTCGTTCTTGAACCCGAGGGCCAGATAGCGCCCGGAGATCAAGTCGTAGAGGGTTTCCACGGTCAGCCAGGGAATCTGCTGGTTGTAGTAAAACTGCGGATGCCCTTCGGCCACACGCCACAATGTTCCGCGACCGTCATAGTGGTCAACTGTCGCAGCCTGCCAAGTGTCCTCGTCGATGTAGAAGTCGCGCTTGGAGTAAATATGCCGAGCGCCCGGTTTCAACGTCGCCACAACATGCCACACCCGGTGCAACTCGTAACGAGTCAGGTCCTGATTGATATGGCCGGCCTTTACCACGTCGTCATACTTCAATTTCGGTGAGTCCAGGCGATAACTGTTGTAAGGGATATACACCTCTTTTTTCCCTTCCAGTTTCCAGTCGTATCGATCCGGCGAGCCGTTATACAAGTCGAAGTTGTCCGAGGTACGGGTGCCATCGGAGGCGCTGCCCGGGCCGTCATAGGCAATCTGTGGTGCACGCCGGACCCGACGCTGCCCGGCGTTGTACACCCAGGCCATGCGCGGTTCTTTGACCTGATTCAGGGTTTCATGAACCAGGACCACCGAGCCGGACAATCGGGTCGGCGAGATGACTTCCTGCTTGAAGAGAAACAACAGGTTCGATTGTTTGACCGGATCAAAATCGGTCAACCCTCGAGAGAAGGTCATCTGATCCTTGAAGCGCACCAGGGAATACGAACCGTCGGTTTGTGGCGTGACCTGGGTAATCAAACGCGAAACGCCCTCTCCGCGATAACGGGTCAAGTGGTTCCAGATCACTTCCAGGCCCGTATGTGGAATAGGGAACGGGATCGCGGTACTGAAACCTTCCAAACCATTACCGTCTTCAACCAGATTCGCCTTCAGCGCATTTTGACGAATGGCCGCCAATACATCGTCCGGCAAGTTCGCGGTTCGATGGGTCATGTAGACCGGCATCGTGTAACTGTCGGGGTAGCGCGCGAACAGGGCGAGTTGCCCCGGCGTCAGATTCTTCTTGTACTTTTCCACGGTCTTTGCGGTGATGGTGAACAGCGGTTTTTCCTGAGGAAAAGGATCCGCCAGAAAACCTTTGGCATCCACCGCCCCGGCATTTTTGGGCAGGCCGCCGGTCCAGGCCGGAATACTGCCATCGGCATTCGCGGCTTTTTCCGCGCCGACCGGGGTCAGTTCTTTACCTAGTTTGGCCGCTTCAACTTCCGAAACAGCAGAAAGTGCATGTCCACTGGCCAAACACAGGCCGAGCGCGGAGACACATACTGAATATGCAATAACGTTCATAGTAACCTCGTGGCAGACGTTCTTTTTATAACTAGAAGTTTACGCCCATGCTCAGGGCGATAAAGTCACGATCAATTTGCGCGTTGTAAGTCCCGCCAAAGAAGTCGGTGTAGTTAAGGGTCGCCGTGTAAGTATTTTTATAATCAGCGGTCAATCCAAGACTGATGGCTTTACTGCCCTCGTTAAAACCCGCACTTTGCGACGGCGCATAACCCTTCACATCATGTGACCACGAAATACTTGGCTGCAGGTTTATCCCGGCAATCGCGCTTGGATAATCCAACGACGCGCGACCGCGATAACCCCACGAAGTCGTGGTGACGAAACCGTCGTTAGTGCAAAACCTCGTTTGCGCGTTCGAACACTTGCTGTTATCCGGTGAGATAGCACCCAGGCCATACACGTTGTCGCGGCCATAACGCACGCCGCCATTGCCTTCCAGCCCGGCAACGTAAACCGCGCCTACTTCTCCGACCAAAGACAGGCGACTGGCGCCCAGCACCTGATCCACGAAGTGCACGGCCGTGACTTGCATCTGCGTCACTTCCTTGCGCTTGTAGCCGGTCATGTCGGTGGAGTTGCCGACGATCATGTCGCCACTGGAGAGGATCGGCGATTGCGCCGTGGCGCCAATGGTCGCTTGCAGCAAATCAACGGTGTTCAACTGCAAGGGCAAGTTCGGTCGATAGCTGATTTCACCGGACAACGCCGTGCCGGTCGGCAAGGTGGTGGCGAAACTCAACCCGTACATCTGAATGTCTTCCGGGTACTCGATAAAGTAGTTGGCCGTGCCGAAACGATACGCCGGCGCCAGGCCCGCCACCGCGCTGCCACACCCGGCGGAATTGGCGGCGATGCCCAGGTTTGCACACAACTGCGGGGCGAAACCCAGGTCAGTGGCATGGGCACTGGTTTGCGAACTGAGGTAAGGGCTGCGACTGTGATAGTTGACGAAGTACGCGCCAAACTCCGTGTCCAGCGGTTCGAACATATAGCGCATGGCCGCGCCCCACTGGCCGCCGTTACGCGCATCCCTGTCATCGCCGCGAGGCAGGATGATGCCCTGTTTGTCGAGCCCGATGCCAAACGGGGTCAGGCCCCTGACCGCACTGGCATTACCGGTAAGGTTCGGGCCGACCGTGGCAAAGTTGCAGCCATCAGCCAGGATGTCGCTGCCAAAGAACGTGCCGCAGTTATCGACGACCGTCTGTTCCCAGTCCAATTGGTAGAAGGTCTCCAGCCCCAGATTATCCGTCAGCGCTTGCGACAGGTAGAGCATGTTGACCGGCAGCAGCGCTTCCTTGACCTCGGACCCCGGGCGACGGATCGCAGCCACGTCGATGGGGTTGATCACGTTGATCCCGCCCGGAATAAAGGTGCTTTCGCCCCAGTTGACCACCTGCTTGCCCGCACGAAACGAGCCAGGCAAGTCACTGATCACGTAGTTGTAATAAGCGAACGCATCGAGGATTTGCGCGCCGGACGATTTGGCGCCTTCCTTGCGTCCAGAGTCGTCGATATCGCGAAAACGCCTATTTTCGTCTTTCAACTCAAAGTCGTACCAATACTTGCCGCGAACAAACACACCCACATCCTGATACTTCAACTCAAGATCATGCACACCCTTGAATATCTTAGAGAAGGTTTCATGTTTCTTGAAATTCAACCGACCATCGTCCCCGGTCGATGCCGAACCTTTTCCGCCATTATTGACGCCGATCAAATGAGGGTCTGGATTACGCAGCGCCCAACTTGACCCGATTGAAAGTGAAGAGTCAAAACGCCCTTCTATTTCACCAATATTGAAATTCACGGCAAATGCTGGTGCACTGACAGTCAAGGCGCAGAGTAAAGGTAGGGTATTTAAGGAACAGCCGCTCGCCACGTGTGTTTTCATCTTCGCATCCAAAATCTTATTATTAGAAGAGACTCCGGGCTCGTATTTAAACGAGCGCGCCGTGTCTTTCGGAAGTGCGTGTGTTGTGTTGACACGTGATGATTGGACGCTTTCTGCCATGCCCGCACAATGACGAGAGCGCACCGAAAAATAAGCAGAAAACGCCATCTACCAGAACCGACTCCCCACCGTTAATTGGCGGTAGCTTGCCGATACTGACGTGGCGTGAATCCAGTCAAGGCCTTGAACTGGCGGGTGAAAGCACTGTGGTCGGTGTAGCCGCACTGCAACGCGACATCGGTGATGGGAATGTCGGTGTGCAGTAAACGATGGGCGTGTTCCAGTCGCACTTTTTGAATCATCTGCCGTGGCGTCAGGTGGAACACCCGCTGGCAGTACCTTTCCAGTTGCGCCACGGAAATACCGGCAATCCGCGTCAGTTCGGCCAAGGTGACACGCCGATTGAAATGCGCGCGAATGTATTCGTCCACCGCCGCCAGGCGCTGGTAGGCCGGGTGCGTGTCGCTGGCCGATTGCAGATCCACCGAGATCCCCGCCAGGCCGATGATGTCACCCTTGTGGTTTAACAGCGGTCGCTTGTGGGTCAGGCACCAGCCCGGCTCGCGACTGCCGTACAGGTGCAGTTCCAGTTGATCTTCCAGCACCCGGCCTTGCTCCAACACCTGTCGATCCTGTTCGGTATAACCCGGTCCAAACTGTGCTGGAAAAACCTCGGCGCTGGTTTTCCCGAGCAAGGATTGCAGTTGTTTCAAGTTACAGCGCTGAACCAGCGTGCGGTTGGCCATGACGTAGCGCGCCTGGACGTCCTTGATAAAAATCGTCGCATTCGGAATCACATCCAGCATCGGTAACAGCGGCGCCACGCCCGCCAGTAGCGCTTCGATGGTTTCGGGGCGATTCCCGTCGCTCCCCTGGCACAGCATCGCCAACGCGTTCTGCGTCATCCGTCTCACCCTCTCAATGCCCGACCCGAGATTGCCCCGTTGCGGGAGCGGTGTCGAGCCCTCCTGCATTGTGCTGATTTCGTCATCCACGCCCACTGAAAACATCAATCGCCAGCGTGACGGGAAGTCCAGGCTACAGCCATTACCTGCGCACCTCTCAAGGATAGGTTTATGAAACTGGTTCATGTCATTGATTCCCACACCGGCGGCGAACCGACCCGCCTGGTGATTAGTGGCTTCCCGCAACTGGCTGGCCAGACGATGGTCGAGAAACGCGACGCCCTGCGTGACCAGCATGACCACTGGCGGCGTGCCTGTCTGTTGGAACCGCGCGGCAACGACGTATTGGTCGGCGCGCTGTATTGCGAACCGGTGTCGCCGGACGCCACGTGCGGCGTGATCTTCTTCAACAATGCCGGCTACCTCGGCATGTGCGGCCACGGCACCATCGGCCTGGTCAACTCGTTGCATTACCTGGGCTATATCAAGCCCGGGGTGCACAAGATCGACACGCCCGTCGGCCCGGTCAGCGCCACGTTGCACGACGACGGCACGGTGACCCTGCGCAATGTGCCCGCCTATCGCCACCGCCAACAGGTGCCGGTCGATGTTCCGGGGCATGGCCGCGTGTACGGCGATATCGCTTGGGGCGGCAACTGGTTCTTCCTGGTGTCCGATCACGGAAAAGTGTTGCAACTCGACAACGTCGACGCCCTGACCGAATACACCTGGGCGATGCTCAAGGCCCTGGAAGCCCAAGGCATTCATGGCGAGGACGGCGCAGTCATCGACCATGTCGAACTGTTTGCCGACGATGACCAGGCCGACAGCCGCAACTTCGTCATGTGCCCCGGCAAAGCCTACGACCGCTCGCCTTGCGGCACCGGCACCAGCGCCAAACTGGCGTGCCTGGCGGCCGATGGAAAACTCGCCCCCGGTGAGCCCTGGGTCCAGGCCAGCATCACCGCCAGCCAGTTCATCGGCAGCTACGAATGGGAAGGCGAACGTGTCCGCCCGTTCATTACCGGCCAGGCGTTCATGACGGCCGACAGCACGCTGCTGATCGACGAACAGGACCCTTTCGCCTGGGGCATTTGAGCGACCCCGCCTCTCAATAAATCTGGAGTGACCATCATGAGCGACAATATTTTCACTGGCTGCATCCCTGCATTGATGACTCCGTGCACCGCCGAGCGCACACCGGACTTTGACAAGTTGGTGGCCAAGGGGCGTGAGCTGGTCGATATCGGCATGAGTGCAGTCGTGTACTGCGGCTCCATGGGCGACTGGCCGTTGTTGACCGAAGCCCAGCGCCAGGAAGGCGTGGCGCGTCTGGTTGCTGCCGGTGTTCCGACCATCGTCGGCACCGGCGCCGTGAACAGTCGCGAGGCAATTTCCCATGCGGCCCATGCGGCCAAAGTCGGCGCCCACGGTTTGATGGTGATCCCGCGCGTGCTTTCTCGCGGCGCCTCGGCCACCGCGCAAAAAAACCACTTCGCCGCCATCCTGAATGCCGCGCCAAACCTGCCGGCGGTGATCTACAACAGCCCTTACTACGGCTTCGCCACACGCGCCGATCTGTTCTTTGAACTGCGCCGCGAACACCCGAACCTGATCGGATTCAAGGAATTCGGTGGCGCCGCCGACCTGCGCTACGCCGCCGAAAACATCACGTCCCAGGACGACAGCGTCACCCTGATGGTCGGAGTCGATACGCAAGTGGTGCATGGTTTCGTCAACTGCAACGCCACCGGCGCCATCACCGGCATCGGCAACGCCCTGCCACGGGAAGTGCTGCAACTGGTGGCCCTGAGCAAGCAAGCGGCCAACGGCGACGCCAAGGCCCGACGCCTGGCGCGGGAGCTGGAATCGGCATTGGCGGTGTTGTCGTCCTTCGATGAAGGCTGCGACCTGGTGCTCTATTACAAGCATTTGATGGGGCTCAACGGCGACAAGGAATACACCCTGCACTTCAACGACACCGATGTGCTCAGCGATGCCCAGCGGCGTTACGCCGAAAATCAGTACTCGTTGTTCCGCCAGTGGTACAAAAACTGGTCGGCCGAGCAGAACAATGTCTGATCACGCCACTGAGCATCCCGACATCGCGGTCGTCGGCGCCGGCATCATCGGCGTCGCCTGCGCCCTGCGCCTGGCACGCCAGGGGCTGCGGGTGGTGGTCATCGACCGGCAGGAACCCGGTCACGGCGCCTCGTTTGGCAATGCCGGGCACCTGGCCACCGAGCAGGTGTTTCCCATCGCCGACCTGTCGATCCTTAGACGCCTGCCCGCCATGCTGATGGACCCGATGGGCCCGCTGCGCCTGGACTGGAAATACCTGCCTCGTGCCCTGCCGTGGTTCACCCGCCTGTTATTGAACCTTCGCCCGGCGCCGTTCCGACGTACCGTGGCCGGTATCCGCGCGCTCAACGAAAGCAGCCTTGGTGCCTGGCAGCGCTTGTTGCAGGACATCAGCCGTCCCGATTTGCTGCGGGAGGACGGCTCACTGCTCATGTTCGAACGCGCCGACTCGCGCCCGGTCATCGAGGCGCTGCAGGCGCGGATGCAGCAACAACAAGTGCCGGTCGATTACTGGCAGGCCAACGTGATACGCGAGACGGCCCCGCAACTGAGTGAGGGAATTCAGGGCGGCTTGTTCTTTCCGGGCACCGGGCATTTTCTCGATCCTTACCAGGTGGTCTGCGAACTGGTCCACGCCGCCAGAACCAGCGGCGTGCAGTTCTTGAAACAGCAGGTCCTGGGTGGGCAGTTGCATGAGCATGGCGTTGCGCTGATCACTGACCAGCAGCCCCTGACCGCCCGCCGGGTCCTGATCGCCTGCGGTGCACACTCGGCGAAACTCACCGCTGCGCTGACCGGCGAGAATGTGCCGCTGGACACCGAGCGCGGTTATCACCTGATGTTGCCTCACGAGCATGACCGGTTGCCGTTCGCCGTCACCTCCCTGGAGCGAAAATTCATCATGACCCCCATGGCCGATGGGTTGAGGCTGGCCGGCACCGTCGAATTCGCCGGCCTCAACCGCCCACCGACCATGGAACGTGCCTGGCAACTGCATCGCCTGAGCAAAGGCCTGTTCAGCCGAGACTTGAATGCTGAAGACGCTACGCCGTGGATGGGCTTTCGCCCTTCCTTGCCGGACTCCCTGCCGATCATCGATCGGGTGTGCGATGGCAAGGTGCTGCTGGCGTTTGGTCACCAGCATTTGGGGCTGACCCAGGCAGCAATCACCGCGGAACTGATTGGGCAACTGGCCGTGCCGGAGGCCCTCGGCAAATCCCATGAATTGCCGGTCACCGAACCTTACAGGCTGGATCGTTTTTGAAAAAAACCGGTGCCGGCGCCGAAGCGCAAAACCGCGTGACGCCTGCCGCTCCCGGGAGTTGGCTACTGAAAGGAAGGCTCGCCGCAAGTCGTTGATGACGCTCGCAGCGTACCCAGCCCCAAAAACACCACCATCACCATCACGAGGCCGGCGGCAATGGGAACACCGAAACCTGCTCGCGCGCCATAGACGTCGATGATCAAGCCCGCCAGTACGCCACCCAGCGCTACGCCGATGCTGATACCGGTGGTCATCCACGTCAGTCCTTCGGTGATCCTCGACGGCGGCACGATGATCGTGCCCAGATTCATGACGATGACCATCGTTGGCGCGAATGACATCCCGGCCACAAAAAGCATTCCGGCAAGGAAGTAAACGTTTGGTGAAAGAATGGGCAGTACGGCGGTGACTGCCGTTATCAGTATCCCGATAAAGAACTGCTTTTCGATCGGCAGGGAAATGCTCAGCGCACCGAAAGTCAGGCCCGCGATCATTGAGCCGGCCGCGTAGGCTGCCAGGATAAAACTGGCGGACGTTGGCCAGCCCTCTGCGGTAGCGAAAGCGACTACCGCCACATCGATCGATCCGCCAATGCCCCCCATCGCGAGCAACGCCAGAACGATGATGCGAAGACCAGGGATACGCAAGGTTGAGCTGGCGTTTTTCCGGCTACCGCTGACCACTTCAGGTTCTGTCTGTCGCTGCAGGACAAACGCCGTCACGCCGATCACCAACAGCAAGACGGCAACCAGAGGTCCGGCCTCGGCAAAGAAGCTGGTGCTCAGGCCAATGGCCAATGGCGGGCCAATAATAAAGGCCAGTTCCGTCAGGACAGTGTCCAGGGAAAACGCTGTGTGCAATTGCGGTTTGCCACGGAAAAGCTGTGTCCATCGTGCCCTGATCATGGCGGGCATGCTTGGCATCGTCCCCGCCAGTGCTGCCAGGATAAAAAGCATAAAGGCCGGAGCCCTCATATAGACGGCCATTATCAACGCCAGCAACATGCCAATGCTGAACGCCGTCACAACGGGCAGAACCCGGCTCTGGCCGCGCTGATCCACGAGTTTTGATATTCTCGGCCCTATCAGTGCGTTCGCTAATGTAAACGTACCGGCGACCGCACCAGCCAGCCAATAAAGACCCGTCTGCATCACCAGCATCGTGATGATGCCGATGCCGATCATTGCCTGCGGCAGGCGGGCAATGGAGCTCGCGATCACCAACCCCGCGACGCCGGGGGTGGTTAGAAGTTCGCGATAGGGATTAGCCATGATTTCTCCAGTTTTATAACGCGACGCTGATCAGTATTCCGATTCATGCGACATCACTGTCTGAAGCGGTTTCCAGGCGACGCAGTAGTGTCATTAGCAAACCCGCCAGTGAGGCATTACAACGTTTGCAACAGCCCCACTGGCGTGTGGGTAAGAAGCGTCTGCGACGCTAAACCTCAATCATCATTTTCTTGCAAAAGAACGCGATTGAATGCTTGAGCCAACTGCTTGCGATTGCTGACATCCTCCATCATCGTCACGTGCCTGCCTGGAATGGAAATGGAGCTGATCGCTAAATCAGGTAATACCTCTCTCCAACCGCCGACCATATCAACTTGCGGCAAACCGGCCCGCTCACGATCCGCGGCGTAGAAGTGATAAAGCGGGATCGGCAAGGGTAGCGGCTCATACGCGCCGGCTATTTGCGAATAATGATGAATCGCCTGCCATTTGACTGTTTCCAGTGAAATGTCCGCGTTTGAATCATAACCGCCCAAAGCCTGTGCTTTTTTTATCAATGCCCCCAGTTCTTCATCCCCGGCACCCTGGCTCAGTAGTTCAAACTTGTCAGCCTCCACCTCGCAAACCGTCGCCTTAACATGTTCGACAAAGTGCTGGTTAATATCCTGATTTCTATTAGGTAACTTATGTGGCGCGGGCACATCAATGAAGCCTAAAAACTCGACCTCGGCGTCTTTGCACAGCAACGCGCGGGCGATGGCAAAGGCAAGAATCCCTCCAGAGGAATACCCGGCGATGCGATAAGGCCCTTCAGGCTGTATCGCCTGGATAAGCGGCAGCATTCTGTCGGCCATCACCTCCAGCGATTGAGGAAGCGATTCACCCGCTGCCGACCACGGCAAAACATAGATCGGGCAACTTTCCCGGATAAATTGCGCCAGGGAAATCGCATACGAATAGTCAGCCAACCCGGAAGGCACGAAAAAAATCGGTGGTTCAGTGCCACCGGAGCGCACCGCAATCGCACCGTTTTGTGCCTTGAGTGCAGGGGACTGTGCGATGTGGGTCGCAAGACTGGCCAGTTGCGCGTGTGCAAACAGGTCACTCAGCGAACAATCCAGGCCATAACTGCGGATTTTTTGCATCAACTGCACAGCCATGAGCGAATGACCGCCGAGGGTGAAGAAATTGTCCTGGCGACCGATCTGCTCAACCCCGAGCAACCCTGACCACAGTGCTGCCAGGATCATCTCGGTCTCACCTTGCGGCGCTTCATAGGCCGCGTGGGCAAAGGCTTGCCCGTCAGGAACCGGCAGTGCTCGCCGATCAAGCTTGCCGTTGGGGGTCAGCGGCCAGCTATCCATGAGCACGAAGGCAGACGGCACCATGTAGTCGGGTAAACGCTCACTCAGATAACCGCGCAACAAAACTGCCAGCGGCAAACCTGCCTGCGGGTCGAATTCCCTGGCCTCTGGCTGAGCCACGACATAAGCGACCAGTCGCTTGTCAGTGTCTGCGCCTTGTACCACCACAACGGCCTCGTGGATGGAAGGATGCTCTGTCAGTCTTGCCGCAATTTCACCCGGCTCAATCCGCAAGCCACGGATCTTGACCTGATCGTCATTGCGGCCCAGGAATAGCAGATTCCCGTTCTGCAGATAACGGCCCAAGTCTCCCGTCCTGTACATCCGCGCTTCAGGTTTTTCGGAAAAGGGATCGCGCAAGAAGCGCTCGGCCGACAACTCCGGCTGATTCAAATAGCCACGCGCAACCCCAGCGCCGCCGATGTATATCTCACCTGCCGCCCCCACAGGAACCGGCTCGCCATGTGCGTCCAACAGGTAAATGCGCGCGTTTGGAATCGGCCGGCCTATTGGTACAGGATCAGGATCGTCGGACGAACAGCGATGGACCGTAGCCCAGACTGTCGTTTCAGTCGGGCCGTATTCATTGAATAACTCGACGGTCGTAAACGCTGAAAGTACGTCCTGTATCAGCTTCGCAGTACACACCTCACCCGCTACGATCACCTGACGCAGTTGCCCATACCCAAGTTGGGCCACTTGCGGTAGCACCAACCGTGCAAGCGAAGGCACCATCAGCACTGACGTCACGTTGTTTTCAATCAATAAGCGGCTAATGATCTGTGGATCCACGACTGCCTTGCTGCGCGGTAGACACAAAGCACCACCGGTGGTTAACGTTCCAAAAATGCCCGCTACGGAACTGTCGAAGGCCATCGAAGACAAGAGTAGAAAAACGGCATCGCTGGTTGGCTTGTAAATCGTGGTTCTTGCCAGCGTCGATGCGATCAATCCACGGTGTTCGACCATGACGCCCTTAGGCTGCCCGGTCGAACCCGATGTATAGATGATGTAGGCGAGATGGCGGGATGTAAGGCCGGCAATCCGCACATTGGCATCCATCTCTGCCGGGGTTTCGTTAGGATCAAGAACGGTGTAACGCTGTAAAGCCTCACCCAGCACGTGCTGCCCGACGGCATCGGCCAGCACCAGGGCTGGAGCGGTATCGTCGAGAATGTAGGCCAGTCGGTCTCCCGGATAGGCCGGATCAAGCGGTACATAGGCGCCACCCGCCTTCAGCACCGCCATCAGGGCAACCACCATGGCCGCTGAGCGCTCGACACACACCGCCACCCGCTGGTCCGGCCCGATGCCCAGTTCCACCAGCCGATGCGCCAGTCGATTCGACCTGGCATTGAGTTCACCATAGCAAAGCGCCTGTCCCTCAAAGACCAGCGCCGTCGCCTCTGGAGTGCGCGCAACCTGCTGCTCGAACAAATGATGAATGCACAAGTGATCCGGGTAAGCGGCCTCTGTCGCGTTCCACGTCTCGAGCAGCAATAAACGCTCAGCCCCGGGCAGAATATCCAGTTGCCGAACCGGTCGCTGCGGCGAGCGCTCCAGGGTCTGCGCCAGACTTTCCAGCGCGCGTTCCATGTAGCCACACACACGATCAGAATCGAATGGCGCGATCACTTGGGTCGTCAAACCCAGCGAGTGACCGAAATCTTCCACCGACAAGGTAAACGGATAATTGGTCCGTTCTTGCTCATTCAACAACTCGACGCCGGGCATTTTCCCCAGGGTCTGGACCACATTGTCTTCACCCGCCAGATCATTGTGCCGGTAATTGAGCAGCGCACTGAACAGCGGCGAGCCCGCGGCGACACCACTACACCGTTGCGCGAGCGCCAGCGAGGCATGCTCATGGGCAAGCAACTCGGCCAGTCGCGCATGAGCCTGCTGGACACTTTTGGCCGTATCAATACCACCTGAGTCGAACCGGATCGGCAGCGTATTGATGAACATGCCCATGGCTCGATCGGCCCCATGGCCCGCTTGCATGCGCCCAAACAGCACCGTGCCGAACACAACCTGTTCCTGGCCGCTGGTACGTGCCAACACTTGGGCAAACGCAACATGACACACGCTTGCGAGGCTCACATTTAATCGCCTTGCCTGGGTACGCAGCCGATCATTCAGTTCGGCGGACACCCGGCGGTGGGTCTGCCCCACCTGCGCGCCATCCAGATGCACCTCCGCCAAACCAAAGGGCAGCGTCGGTTCTTCTATGTCACCGAGCATTGCGGTGAAGAACCGTTCATGCTCCTCCACACTTTTGCCCAGACGCACTTGGCCGATCAGGTTGCGGAATGGTTGAGGCGCTGGCAGTTTCTCTCCGCGACCAGCAAGGAACGCCTGCACTTCGTTATAGAAAAACTGCAATGAAGAAGCATCGTCAATCAAGTGATGCTGCAATTGCATCAGGATGAAGCGATCTTCGACAGGGTCACGAGCCACGATGAAACACAGCACCGGGGCCTGGCTCAGGTCGATTCTGTGACGGCTTGAATTAAAACGCCGGGAAAGCTGCTCGGTGATCGAACCGTCCGCCGGATCGAGAACAATATTCGTAATGGAGAGCGGCGCTTTTCGCCAGACAACCTGCGCTGCGCGTGACATCCCCTCCCAAACGAAGGCCGTGCGCAAAATGTCGTGACGGTCTACCACCTGTTGAACCGCGCCAAGATAACGCTCCACCGTTTCAAGATCAGGGAAAGCCATCTGGGCAACCAACAGATAGGGGTCCCCCTCCTCTGCCAGCAGGTGATGGAACAGGATGCCGTCCTGCATGGGTGACAGCGCATAGATATCCTGGATGTTGGCTACGCCTCCGGGAACCTGCGACACAATCCGATCGATGTCCGATTGCTCAAGATCAATCAAGGGCAACAGTTCGGGCGTGATGTTGATTGTCTCGGGCCTGATCGGATTGGATGGCACCACCACTTCGCGGTGCTGGCCAAGCGTGTTGGCCAGAACGGACAACACTGGCGTTTGAAACAGATCGCGCACAGCCAGGCTCAGACCCTGGCGGCGCAAGCGTTCGATCAACCGCACAGCCATGAGCGAATGCCCACCGAGGGCAAAAAAGTTGTCATGACGACTGACCCGTTCAATCCCCAGCAGCTCTGACCAGATTGCCGCAAGGGCCGCTTCGATCTCGCCCAGCGGAGCCTCGTAAGCCTCGCGGGCGAAAGCATCGCCGTCAGGACGCGGCAGCGCCCGTCGGTCCAGCTTGCCATTGGCGGTCAGGGGGAAGCTGTCCATTCGCACGAAAGCCGACGGCACCATGTAATCGGGCAGACGACCACTCAGATAATCACGCAAGGCGCTCGCGTCGGTTTCCGCCACCTCGGGCTGAGCCACGACATACGCCACCAAGCGCTTGTCGCTGTCGGCGCCTTGCGCCACGACTACCGCCTCGCGGATGGAAGGATGCTCGCCCAGGTTGGCCGCGATCTCACCCAGCTCAATCCGGAAGCCGCGGATCTTGACCTGATCGTCATTGCGCCCGAGATACGCCAGGTCCCCGTTCGGCAGGTAACGGGCCAGGTCGCCGGTCCGGTACATCCGCGCTTCGGGCTGATCAGAAAACGGATCACGCAAGAAGCGCTCGGCCGTCAGGTCCGGGCGGTTCAGGTAACCGCGCGCCACACCGGCGCCGCCGACGTACATCTCCCCCACGGCGCCCATCGGGACCGGTTGGCCAAACGCGTCCAGAAGATAAAGATGCAAATCCGGCAGGCGCTGGCCGATCACGCTGTCGGTGCGTTGCGCATCGGATGCGGTCAGCGGGTAATAGGTAACGTGGACCGTGGTTTCGGTGATCCCGTACATGTTGACCAGTTGCGGGGCCGATTCGCCGCGCGTGCCATACCAGTCGCGCAGGGTCGCCGGTTGCAGGGCTTCACCGCCAAAGATGACATAGCGCAGCCGATCCGATGACGGCTGGACGAATTCCATCAGGGCGGTGAACGCGCTTGGGGTCTGGTTCAGGACGGTGACGCCTTGCTCGCACAGCAACTGGTAGAACGCTTGTGGAGCACGGGTGACAGCATGTGGGACCAACACCAGCGTGCCGCCATAACGCAGCGCGCCCCACAGTTCCCAGACCGAGAAGTCGAAGGCGAACGAGTGGAACAGGCACCACACGTCGCTGGCCGCAAAACCGAAATCGGCCTGCGTGGTGTCGAACAAACGCACCACCTGGGCATGCTCGACCATCACGCCTTTAGGCTGACCGGTCGAACCCGAGGTGTAGATGATATAGGCCAGGTTTTGCGGCGTAAGGCCAGGAACATCCGGGTTGGTGTCGGCACCGGCCGACGCCTCGCGAGGGTCCAGTACCGCATACGCCTGCAGATCACTGCCCAGCGCATCGCGCCCGACCGCATCCGCCAACACCAGGACCGGCGCCGTATCATCCAGAATGAAAGAAAGCCGCTCCCCCGAATAGGCCGGATCGAGTGGCACATACGCCCCGCCCGCCTTCAGGATCGCCAGCAGCCCCACGACCATCGCCAGGGACCGCTCGACACAGATCGCCACCCGCTGCTCCGGCCTGACGCCTGACGCAATCAGCTGGTGCGCCAGGCGGTTGGCCCTGGCGTTGAGTTCGCCATAGCTGAGCACCTCGTCCCCGAAGACCAGTGCCTTCGCCTTGGGGTTGCGGGCAACTTGCTCCTCGAATAGCTGATGCATGCACAACTGATCCGGACGGGACTCAACCGTCGCGTTCCACGTCTTGAGCAGCAAGGTGCGTTCATCGGCATCAAGAAGCTCGATCGCGGCGGCCGTTTGGCCTGCATCCTTGATCATCTGAGCAAGGGCAGTCGTCAGGTAACCCACATGACGCTCAATTGTCACCGAGTCAAATAATGCCGTCGCATAGCCCAGCGCACCAACGATTCGGTCGCCCTCCTCGGCCAGGTTCAGCTCCAGATCAAACCGGGCAACGTCGTAGGTAGAATGAACCGGGCTGGCTTCAAGGCCGGGTAAGGCCCATTGGCCTGCATCGTAGTTTTGCCAGGCGAAAACCACCTGAAACAGCGGCGTATGGCTTAACCGTCTAGGCGGCTGCGCGATCTCCACCACCTGCTCGAACGGCAGGTCCTGATGATCCTGGGCCTTGAGTGCCCTTTCGCGTACTCGGGCAAGGAGCTCGGCAACGCTCGGGCTGTCGCCCAGATCAATCCGCAACGCCAGCGTGTTTACAAAGAAGCCGATTAACGGCTCGATTTCGCGATGGCCCCGGTTGGCACTTGGCGCACCGATGACGATGTCTTCCTGCCCCGACAGACGTGACAGTACCGTCGACCAGGCCGCCAACAGCGTCATGAATAGCGTCGTGCCCTGCGCCTGGCAGAATTGCTTGAGGTCAGCGGTCAACTCTCGACTCAATTTGATCGGCACAGAGGCGCCCACGAAGGACTGCTGTTCAGGCCGCGGCCGGTCCGTTGGCAGATCGAGGAGCGTCGGAACATCGGCCAGCGCTTGCTTCCAGTAAGCCTTCTGCTCATTCAGCCGAGCGCCCGACAGCCATTGACGCTGCCATGCCGCATAGTCCGGATATTGGATCGCAAGCGACGGCAATGGACTGACTTGATCGTTACTGTAAGCCGTATACAGCGCACTCAAATCAGATAACAGCAGGCCAAGGGACCAGCCATCCGAGACGATATGGTGCTGTGTGAGGAGCAAGACATGCTCATCTGCAGATGAGGAACTTGTTTGCGCAAGGTTCGTCCGGATCAGGCAAGCGCGGACCAGCGGCCCCGTATCAAGATTAAAAGGGGCGCGAGCCTCTTCGGTACACAGCCTTGCAAGCTCGGCCTCTGCACTCGATCCCTTGACCGGCTCATCATGCAGATCGATCTGGCGCAATGGCAAACCGTGGTCACTGGCCAGCAGGCGCACTTCAACCTCACCCTCGTTATTAACGAAGACCGAGCGCAATGCCTCATGACGCGACCATAGTTCATCAAGGGCCTGTTGCAACACCTTCACGTTCAACGAGCCGCGCAATCTCAGGGCCAGGGGAATGTGATAGGCATCGCTGATTTCACTGTCCAGCTGTGCCAGGAACCATAGTCGCTGTTGGGCAAACGATGGCGGCAACGGCTTGTCGCGAGAGATGATCCCGATCGAGCCGCGCGCCACAGCGCCTGCGTCACGCTGCGCCTCAATCGCCAAGGCGACAGCCTGGAGCGTTGGAGAGGCGAACAAGGTTGCCAGAGGCAATTCCACTCCCAAAGAAGCTATCCGGCTGACCAATCGCACGGCAATGAGCGAATGCCCGCCGAGGGCAAAAAAATTGTCATGACGACTGACCCGTTCAATCCCCAGCAACTCTGACCAGATTGCCGCAAGGGCCACTTCGATCTCGCCCAGCGGAGCCTCGTAAGCCTCGCGGGCGAAAGCATCGCCGTCAGGACGCGGCAGCGCCCGTCGGTCCAGCTTGCCATTGGCGGTCAGGGGGAAGCTGTCCATTCGCACGAACGCCGACGGCACCATGTAATCGGGCAGACGACCACTCAGATAATCACGCAAGGCGCTCGCGTCGGTTTCCGCCACCTCGGGCTGAGCCACGACATACGCCACCAAGCGCTTGTCGCTGTCGGCGCCTTGCGCCACGACTACCGCCTCGCGGATGGAAGGATGCTCGCCCAGGTTGGCCGCGATCTCGCCCAGCTCGATCCGGAAGCCGCGGATCTTGACCTGATCGTCATTGCGCCCGAGATACGCCAGGTCCCCGTTCGACAGGTAACGGGCCAGGTCGCCGGTCCGGTACATCCGCGCTTCGGGCTGATCAGAAAACGGATCACGCAAGAAGCGCTCGGCCGTCAGGTCCGGGCGGTTCAGGTAACCGCGCGCCACGCCGGCGCCGCCGACGTACATCTCCCCCACGGCGCCCATCGGGACCGGTTGGCCAAACGCGTCCAGAAGATAAAGATGCAAATCCGGCAGGCGCTGGCCGATCACGCTGTCGGTGCGTTGCGCATCGGATGCGGTCAGCGGGTAATAGGTGACGTGGACCGTGGTTTCGGTGATCCCGTACATGTTGACCAGTTGCGGGGCCGATTCGCCGCGCGTGCCATACCAGTCGCGCAGGGTCGCCGGTTGCAGGGCTTCACCGCCAAAGATGACATAGCGCAGCCGATCCGATGACGGCTGGACGAATTCCATCAGGGCGGTGAACGCGCTTGGGGTCTGGTTCAGGACGGTGACGCCTTGCTCGCACAGCAACTGGTAGAACGCTTGTGGAGCACGGGTAACGGCATGCGGGACCAACACCAGCGTGCCGCCATAACGCAGGGCACCCCACAGTTCCCAGACCGAGAAGTCGAAGGCGAACGAGTGGAACAGGCACCACACGTCGCTGGCCGCAAAACCGAAATCGGCCTGCGTGGTGTCGAACAAACGCACCACCTGGACATGCTCGACCATCACGCCTTTAGGCTGACCGGTCGAACCCGAGGTGTAGATGATATAGGCCAGGTTTTGCGGCGTAAGGCCAGGAACATCCGGGTTGGTATCGGCACCGGCCGACGCCTCGCGCGGGTCCAGTACCGCATACGCCTGCAGATCACTGCCCAGCGCATCGCGCCCGACCGCATCCGCCAACACCAGGACCGGCGCCGTATCATCCAGAATGAAAGAAAGCCGCTCCCCCGAATAGGCCGGATCGAGTGGCACATACGCCCCGCCCGCCTTCAGGATCGCCAGCAGCCCCACGACCATCGCCAGGGACCGCTCGACACAGATCGCCACCCGCTGTTCTGGCCTGACGCCTGACGCAATCAGCTGGTGCGCCAGTCGGTTGGCCCTGGCGTTGAGTTCGCCATAGCTGAGCACCTCGCCCCCGAAGACCAGTGCTTTCGCCTCGGGGTTGCGGGCAACTTGCTGTTCAAACAAATGATGAGCACACAGGTGATCTGAATACCTGGAAGTACTTTGGTCGCGCATCCTTGCCTCCCAGAAGCAAACATCTTCGCTTCTGTCGATTAGTTACACTCACACCATGTAAGTGCATATTTCACAAAATATTGCCTATTAAACCCTACTTGCCGCTTAGCTCATTTACCTGTCACGCGCGAAGTACTGATCATCACACCTAGTTATTACCAATTGTAAGATAGGCGCCTTGGCGACACTGGCCTGGCAGCTTGCCCAGCCATCTCCGCCCTGAATCTTTCATGCCTTCATAAGCGCTCAAAACCAAGGGTTCCGGACCGGATCGCTGCGAAAACTAACATAGAAATCGACGACCCTCAGGTATATTCATCCGTCAAATTTCAAACTATACCTTGGGCATTTTTTGTGATAACCAACTCAATTTCTTGAAAATAAATGTTGTACATCAAGGGTGTACCCACGGCACATCGAAGTCAACACGGGTCAAAAACCTACCGACCTCCAGAAGTAAAACCGACCCACGCGGGCAATTATTTACTGAAGTTTTCAATCAATGAATGCTGGGCTTTCACGTTTATCCATTATCACCACGCACAAATTGGCGTAAGTTACGGACAACCTTGATTTCCTTTCAGGAATGAGCACGCCCATGCAACTCCAGCCTTTCAAAATCGCCATCCCCGATGCCGCCATCGCTGACCTGCACGACCGCCTGCGACGTACCCGTTGGCTGGAGGCCATCGACGGCCAGGGCTGGAGCGAGGGCACGGACCTGGGGTTTTTGCAGGCGTTGCTCGGGCACTGGGACGAGGGTTTTGACTGGCGCGCCCAAGAAGCGCAACTCAATCAATTGCCGCAATACCTCGCCCGGATCGGCGAGCAAACGGTGCATTTCGTTCATCAACCCGGCACTGGCCCGGCGCCGCTGCCATTGATCCTGACCCACGGCTGGCCGGGGTCGTTCGTGGAAATGCAACGCCTGATCCCCTTGCTCGCGGACCCGGCCAGCCATGGCGGCGATGCGGCGGATGCCTTCCATGTGGTGGTGCCATCGCTGCCGGGTTACGCCTTCTCTCCGGCGCCGACGCATAAGGGGGTCGGGCCATATGAAGTGGCCGAATTGTGGGCGACGCTGATGGCCGGTTTGGGTTATGAACGATTCGGCGCTCAGGGCGGCGATCTGGGCGCCGGGGTCTCGACCTGGCTGGGACGGCGTTTCCCCGAGCAGATCAGCGGGATTCATCTGAACTACGTGCCCGGTTCCTATCGTCCGCCACTGGGGCCCGACCACCCACCGATCTCCGGCGAAGAACAAGCCTTTCTCGATCGCGGCGCAGTCTTTGCCGATGCCGAGGGCGCCTACGCCAAAGTCCACGGCACCAAACCGCAGTCCCTGGCGATCGGCCTCAACGACTCACCGGCCGGATTGGCGGCATGGATCGTCGAGAAATTCCAGGCGTGGACCGATTGTTCCGGCGATCTGCAGCAAGCCGTTGCGCTGGATACGTTGCTGACCAACATCAGTGTCTATTGGTTTACCGGCAGCATCGGTTCGTCGTTGCGGCCGTATGTCGAAGGTCGCGCCCGTCCGCTGGCGTTTGCCGCCGGGGAACGGGTGCAACCACCCACCGCCGTGGCGCTGTTCCCCGCCGAACTGCCGATGCCGCCGCGCAGTTGGGTCGAGCGCTGTTTCAACGTGCAGCGCTGGACCTCCTTGCCCAAGGGTGGCCACTTCGCCGCGATGGAACAACCGCAGTTACTGGCCGAGGATATCCGGGCGTTCTTTCGGCCATTGCGTTGATCTTTGCAGGCGTGCCGAGTAAAAAAGCCTGTTCGCCGCGAGAACTGTCCATCCGCGGTTCTCGTGATCACCGTCAGCAACCCATAAGGTTTGTCTCATGAGCAAAGCGTCCTATGTGCCTCCCCAGGTCTGGAAAAACAACGCCCCGTCCGGCGGACAATTCGCCAGCATCAACCGCCCGACCGCAGGGCCGACCCACGACAAGGTATTACCCGTCGGCAAGCATCCGTTGCAGCTTTATTCCCTGGCCACGCCCAATGGCGTGAAGGTGACGATCCTGCTTGAAGAGCTGCTGGCGCTCGGGCATCGCGAAGCCGAATACGACGCCTGGTTGATCCGCATCAATGAGGGTGACCAGTTCTCCAGCGGCTTTGTCGGGATCAACCCCAACTCGAAAATCCCGGCCTTGCTGGACCGCAGCGTGGAGCCGGCCATCCGGGTCTTCGAGTCCGGTTCGATCCTGCTGTACCTCGCGGAAAAGTTCGGCGCCTTCCTCCCCAGCGATCTGGCAGGACGCACCGAAACCTTGAACTGGCTGTTCTGGCAAATGGGCGCGGCGCCCTACCTGGGCGGCGGTTTCGGGCATTTCTACGCGTACGCGCCGGAGAAGCTTGAGTACCCGATCAACCGTTTCACCATGGAAGCCAAGCGTCAGCTGGATGTGCTTGATCGCCGACTAGCGCAAAGCCCTTATCTGGCCGGCGACAGCTATACCATCGCGGATATCGCGGTCTGGCCGTGGTACGGCCAATTGGTGCGAAACAACGTGTATTCGGCGGCAGAGTTCCTGGCGGCCCACGAATACACCCACGTACAGCGCTGGGCGGAAGACATCGCCAAACGGCCGGCGGTCATCCGTGGCCAGCGGGTCAACCGCACGTGGGGCGATGAGGCGAGCCAAGTGCCTGAGCGGCACCAGGCTGAAGATTTGGCTTAATTGATTACTTCGGCGGCTGGATCGGGTTCACTCGATTCGGCCACCGGCGCCATGATTTCGCGCAACGACATACGCTTGAAGGCTTCGACCAAGCCCCGTCCTTCCTCGGGTGTGCAGGAGATGGCCAGCCGCATCGTCGCCTCCCCCAGGTGCCAAATCAGAAACGCGGACTCGCGCACCTGCCGCGCATCGCTGTCCGGGTAAACCCGCAGCATCGCGTCGCTCAAAAACACGCTGGCGATACGACTCTCCTGCAGCTCCAAATCCATCAGCTGTTTATCGGCCTGCATGCCAGACCAGATATCACGCATCGCCGGGGTCGCCAGGACGATTTCGTAATACTCGTCGAGCAGGTCTGAATAGGCGGTTTGAAGACCTTGCGCATCCTGGACTGCACTCAGCGCCTCTTCGATACAGCGGCGGCTTTCGGCGTTGTAGCGCTCGGCCAGCGTGCGGATCACCGAGCTTTTGTCGGGAAAGTACTGGTACAGCGAGCCAATCGAAATCTCCGAGCGCTCGGCAATTTCACTCATTTTGACCTGGTCGCTGCCCTTGCTCGCGATCAATTCCGTCGCGACGGTGAGAATGCGTTCCTGACGGTCGCGGCTGCGCTGCTGCGTGGGATTGCGCCGCGTGGGTTCTGCTACGGAGGCATCGATAATTTTCTTGGGCACCGGTGTAAATCTCCCGATCGTGAACATGACATAGGCTCACTTTAGCATCGGCCGTACGTCGGGCTCGGTAATTCTGCCCATTGACAGCAAAACGTGAGGGTCTATCATCTTTTTAACGTGAGTATCACTCACATTAACCCGAGGGAGATGAATCGATGAAAACCCAACAAGAAACCATCCTGATTCTCGGCGCCACCGGCAAAACCGGACGGCGGATTGCGCAGCGACTGGAAGCCGCCGGCCGGCCCGTTCGCCTGGGCTCTCGCGGGGCAAATCCTGCTTTCGACTGGGACGATCGAAGCACTTGGGCCGCTGCGCTGGACGGTATCCATGCGGTCTACATCGCGTTTCAACCCGACCTCGCGGTTCCGGGCGCGCTCGAAACCATTCAGGCATTCACCGCTCAAGCGGTTGATAGCGGCGTTCGCAAACTGGTGCTGCTTTCGGGGCGTGGAGAGATCGAAGCCGAACAAGCGGAGCGCGTCGTACAGAACAGCGGCGTCGATTGGACGATCCTGCGCGCCAGTTGGTTTGCCCAGAATTTCAGCGAGGCGCACTTCCTCGACCCGATCCTGCAAGGGGAATTCTTCCTACCCGTGGGCAACATTGCCGAGCCCTTCATCGATGCCGAAGACATCGCCGAAATCGCGGTCGCGGCGCTGACCCAACCCGGGCACTCCAACCAACTGTACGAACTGACCGGCCCACGCGCGCTGACCTTTGCCCAAGCCGTCGAGGAAATCGCCCGCGAGACACGCCGCGATATTCATTTCGCCACAGTGCCGGCCGACGACTATCGCCGAGCGCTGGAACAGGAAGAATTGCCCGCCGACGTGATCGACCTGGTGCTGTACCTGTTCACCACCGTGCTCGATGGCCGCAACACGCCTGTGGCCGATGGCGTGCAACGTGCATTGGGTCGGCCGGCGCGGGACTTCAGCGATTATGTCCGGCGTACGGCAGCGACCGGGGTTTGGGCCCACCAAGGGTAAATCTGGCTCCGTGGGCGCCTCATTTTGGCGTAACAACGAAAAAATCCCGGACACGTTAATGTCTCCGGGATTTTTCATTTGTGCCGCCGGGAACGGCTGCCGACTTACTTCTTGATCAACAGCGTTTTAGGGTTGGTGAACAGCAGTCGACCTTCATGCCCGCCTTCGGTGCCCACACCGGACTGTTTGTGACCGCCGAACGGGATGTCCACGCCTTGGGTGTGCATCTCGTTGACCCACACCATGCCGGTTTCCAGACGATTCGCCACCGCCACGGCCAGCCGGGTATCGCGTCCCCACACGGAGCCGCCCAAACCGAACGGGCTGTCGTTGGCGCGTTCGATCACATCGTCCACCTCGTCATACACGATGATCGGCACGATCGGACCGAACTGTTCTTCCTGGACGATTTTCGAGTTCTCCGGCGGGTTGTCCACCACGGTGACGGGAATGAAGTAACCCGGCCGCCCCTCGTCCACCTCCCCGCCCAGCACGATCTTCTGACCGTTGGCCTTGATGTCGTCGAGGAAGGTGCGGACTTTGTCGAACTGCATTTTGTTTTGCATCGGACCAATCGTTACGTCCGGATCGAGGCCGTCGCCGAGCTTCTGCCGGCGAGCGTACTCGACGAATGCCGCGACGAATCCTTCGTGGAATGACCGATGGATGTACAGGCGCTTGATGCCCACGCACCATTGGCCTGAGTTGCCAATCGCGCCCCAGAACAACTGGGGGATGGCGGATTTCCAGTCGGCATCGGGCAGGACGATGGCGGCGTCGTTACCGCCCATTTCCAGGGTCAGGCGCTTGACGGTGCCGGCAGCCGAGCGAATCACGTGCTTGCCGGTTTCCGTCGAGCCGGTGAAGCTGATTTTGGCGATGTCCGAGTGAGCCGTCATTTGCGGCCCGAGCTCGTTGCCGCCGGAGACAATCGACAGCACGCCCGGCGGGAATATCGATTGCGCAATTTGCCCGAAGCGCAATGTGGTCAGCGGCGTGAACGGCGACGGCTTGATCACCATGGTGTTACCGGTGAGCAACGCCGGGGCGACTTTCCACAGCGCCAGCAGCACCGGGAAATTCCACGGTGTGATAGCGCCGACCACACCCAACGGCGTGTGGTGCAGTTCTACGATGTGGCTGTCGGTGTCTTCGAGAATTTCGACCGGAATGCGTCGGGCGGCAATCTGGCGAATCCAGGAAATCGACTGGTCGACTTCCGGCTCGGCGCCACTCTTGAGCGGTTTACCCTGCTCCAAAGTCAGCAAACGAGCCAGTTCATCGCGGTGAACTTCCAGTGCGTCAGCATAGGCATTCAGGTAGCTCTGGCGTTCATCGTAACTGAGCAGCGACCAGCGCTTGAACGCAGACTTGGCCGCCGTCACGGCTTGATCAAGTTGTTCGGAAGTTGCCGCTGGCGCGTTAGCCAGCACTTGTCCTGTTGCGGGGTTTATTACTGCGAATGAATCTTTCGTCTCGACAAGTTCGCCGGCGATGCTCAGATAATAGGGACCTTCAAATAAATTGGCCGGCGCAATGCTACGCAACACGTTATTCATGACATCAACTCCAAAATATTAACTTTTCAGGCAATAGTTGGCCGACGTGCCAACGAATCGTCAGCACGCGACTTATAAACTTTAGAAAGGTAAGTGCTAGCGAGTTAAATCACGCCAGCAACTTGAGCAGCGCTTTTGCAACAGCTTCGGAACTTGCCGGGTTCTGACCGGTGACCAGCAGGCCGTCTTCGACAATAAACGACGCCCAGTCACTGCCCTTTTCATATCGAGCGCCGAGTGCCTTGAATTCATCTTCGATGAGAAACGGCACCACATCGGTCAGCCCGACACCGGCCTCTTCCGAATTGGTGAAACCGGTGACGCGGCGGTTCTTGATCAGCGGTTCACCGCTGGCGGCTTTGACATGACGCAGGGCGCCCGGGGCGTGGCACACGAAGCCGATGGGTTTGCCGGCGCGCTCAAAGGCCTCGATCAACGCAATCGAAGTGCTCGATTCCGCCAGATCCCACAGCGGACCGTGACCACCTGGGTAAAACACCGTGTCGAAATCAGCCTGCGAAACCGAATCCAGGGTCACGGTCGATGCCAAGGCCTGCTGCGCCGCCGGGTCGGCCTTGAAGCGCGCGGTGTATTCGGTCTGGAACTCGGGTTGATCACTTTTTGGGTCCAGCGGCGGCTGCCCGCCGGCTGGAGATGCCAGCACCACTTCAGCACCTGCGTCAGTAAAGGCGTAGTACGGCGCGGCGAATTCTTCGAGCCAGAAACCGGTTTTCTTGCCGGTGTTGCCCAGCTGATCGTGGGAGGTCAATACCATTAATACTTTCATGTGTGCTTCCTCGTAGGGTGTGGGTATCAGTTTTTTTCAGCGCATCCCAACAACGTTCGGGTCATCAGCATGGCTTCATCGAATGCAACGGTTGTAAGGGTTATCTTTGCCATGACACTCGCCCCCAACCACAACGCGTACAAGCGCAGCGCCATGCACTCGGGAGCTTCATCAATCGTCAACGATCCATCTTTAATGCCGCGATCCAGCGCGCCAGCCAGCACGCTGATGACTTGCGACGTGCCGCGATCCAGGGCCAACCGCATGGGTTCGGAAAGATCCGCCACCTCGGCCCCGAGTTTGACGGCCAGGCACTTGCCGGCATCTGTTTGCTGCGTCTGGTTGTCGATCCAGCACTGCCAGTACCGCAATAACTTCTGGCGCTCCGACGTATTCGGCGCCTGAAAAATCTGCCGTACTTCGTTCAAATAACTTTCAAAATAGTTATCCAGCAGCGCCACACCGAACGCATCTTTGGAACCGAAGTAATGATAAAACGAGCCTTTGGGAACATCGGCGGCTTGAAGTACTTCATTCAAACCCACCGCAGTAAAACCTTTATGACTCACAATCAGTTGTGCGGTATCAAGAATATGCTGCCTTACACTTTTACTGACGTTCATCTTCCTATCCAACTGTCTGAGTAGACCAGTCGTCTAGCTCGTTGAGTTGAATGTTAGGAGCCGGGTAAAAGTTGCACAATGTCAAATCCGCAAGGATTCCGGACATGGCCGTCACGATGTCAGTTGCCGTTTGCCGGACCAACCCCGACAATCACCGACTTGTCGCCCCCTGGAGAGATGGAATGCACAGCGTTGCATTGGTGGTTTATCCAAACTTTCAACCGCTGAGCCTGTCCGTAGGTTCGGTTTTCGAATGTGCAAACCTGCTGCACGATGAACCGGCCTACGAATTTCATCTCGTGTCGGAAACCGGCGGCGCCGTCATGTCCTCCCAGGGCTTTGCGGTGAACACCACGCCGATCCGCGCAGAGGGTTATGACACGCTGATTGTCAGCGGCTACCTTGAGTTCCAGTTGCCGGACACCAGCCTGCTTGAATTCGTCAGGGCCGCCTCCGCGCAATCGCGGCGGGTGGTGTCGTTGTGCACCGGCATCTTTGTGCTGGCTGAAGCCGGTTTGCTGGCCGGCAAACGCGCCACCACCCACTGGCTTCACGCGCCGGCCTTCCAGAAGCGCTACCCGGACATTCGTCTTGAGGAAAACAAGCTGTTCGTGGTGGACGGCCAAGTGTGGACAGGCGCGGGGATGAGCGCCGCGCTGGATTTGACGCTGGCCATGGTCGAGAACGATTTGGGCAGCGACCTGGCCCGGCGGATCTCGCGCAAACTGGTGATCTATCAGCGTCGTGGCAGCGAACAATCCCAACTGTCTGCGCTGCTGGAACTGGACCCCAAGTCTGATCGCGTGCAGTTGGCGATGGCCTACGCGCGGGAGAATCTGACGGATGATCTGTCGGTCGAAGCGCTCGCCGCCGTGGCGCGGCTCAGCCCTCGCCAGTTCAGTCGCTTGTTCAGGGAAGAAACCGGAAAAACACCCGCCAAGGCCATCGAAAGCCTGCGAGTCGAAGCCGCGCGAATCATGATGGAAACCGGCCGCCATCCCATCGAAGTCATCGCCAGGACGACCGGATTCGGTGACCGCGAACGCATGCGCCAGGCGTTTTTGCGGGCCTTCGGACAAGCGCCACAGGCGATGCAAACCGCGCTGTTCAACGCAGGGTAAAGCACCTCGCGGTTCTTTCACCTTTGCATTGATCTTTGCAGGCGCGCCGCGTAAAAAAGCCTGTCCCTTTTCGATCACGCAAGGAGCATTGGATGCTGGCGTTACACACCGAGCAGCTGTATTTCCGGACCATGGTCGAATCCGACTGGCCACTGTTTCTCAGACTGCATTCCGAACCCCAGACCATGCAATTCGTGTTTGGCGAAATCGCCGAGGAACAGATTCGCAAAGGCTTCGATCACCGGCTCCCGGCGTGGACGCCGCAGTCCGAGCATTGGTTGTGCCTGGTGGTGATCGACAAGGCCAGCGAGCAGGAACTGGGGGTCAGCGGTTTCCGGATTCTGTCGCCGGGCCACGCCGAGGTTGGCACGCTGCTGCTGCCGGAATTTCAAGGCAAGGGTTTTGGCACCGAGTCCCGGCGCGCGATCATCGATTACGCCGCGGCCATCGGCCTCGACTCGCTGGAGTCGACCGTCACCGATGGGAATATCGCCTCGTGCAAGGTGCTGGAGAAATGCGGTTTCGTGTTCGAACGCCGCGTGCCCCAGGCCTATCAGATTGGTGATCAGTGGTTTGACGACTTGATCTACCAGCTTCGGCTCACTTGATGAGTCAGCGCCCGGACACCGGCACCCTCGCCTCGTTACGCGCCCTGCCCCCTCCGACCCGCTGGCTGTTACTGGGGATCGGACTCGCCCGCGTCGCCTCATTTATGATCTGGCCGTTCATTGCCGTGGCGATGAACAAACGCTTCGGCACGCCGATCACCGAGATTGGCGCGCAACTGGCCCTCGGCGCGTTGATCTCGATTGCCTTGTCGCCGCTCAGCGGTCTGCTGGGCGATCGCTTCAACTCGCGCAACCTGATGCTGTTCGGCTGTGCGTTGTGCGCCAGTTGTTACCTGTTGATGGGCCTGCTGCCGGGGCAAACCAGTTACTTCGTGGCGATCATCGGCATGGCGCTGTCCCAGAGCATTCTCGAGCCACTGCTACGCATGCTGTTGAGTGACACCGCGGTCGATGATGCCCAGCGCACGTTCCTGTTCCATATCCGTTATTACGTGGTCAATTGCGCGGCGGCCATCGGTCCGCTGATTGGCCTGTGGTTTGCCAACCATCAAAGCGACGGCGTGTTTGCGATTGCCGTGTGCGTCTATGCGGTGCTGACCCTGACGATTATTAACGCTGCCCGCGCGCGCTTGCGTAACCCGCACCTGACGAAAACCGCCTCGCCACCGCTCCGGGAGATTTTCCGCGCGATCCTCGGCAGCAAGTTGTTTCTGTCGATTATCGTCGCCAACTTTTTCCTGGTGCTGGTCTACGCGCAAATCGATGAGCCGCTGACCTTTTACCTGCTGCAACTGAGCGTCGACGACATCAACCACATCATCGCCATGATGAGCTTCACCAACGCCGCCGTGGTGCTGGTGGTGCACTTGTTTTTGATGAGTTGGCTGATTGCCCTGGCCGACAAGACCGCCTACCTGATGGCGCTGGGCTGCCTGATGGTCGCGCACGCCCTGATTGCGTTGAACACCGGAGCCTGGTGGGCTGGCTGGCTGTTTGCGGTGGTCTTCGCCACTTTCGCCGAAATCATTGTGATGCCGCTGTTCGGCACCCTGATCGATCGCCTGGCGCCGCCGGGCATGCGTGGCAGTTTTATCGGGATTTCGATGCTGGCGGGGTTTGGCTCGGCGCTGGCGCCGCTGCTGGGGGCGGTGGTGATTGCGCATTTTGGCGGTGCGATGTTGTTCTGGGGGTTGGCGTTGGCTTGCATTCCGATTGGGTTGTTGGGGTATCGGGTGTTGCGGGTGAGTCAGCCTGAGGTGGTGCCAGCAACCTCCATGCCCTGAGACCCGCCCTTTGTGGGAGCGGGCTTGCTCGCGAATGCGGTGTGTCAGTCGACATCATCATTGACTGACACACCGCTTTCGCGAGCAAGCCCGCTCCCACAGGGGAATGCTGTGGAGGGCTCAGGCCTTGGGTTGTTTGCCCAGGATCGTCACGCGTTCGCCGTAGCGCGAGTGCGGGAAGTAATCCCAGACTGCGTGATGCTGGGTGCAGCGGTTGTCCCAGAACACCAGGGTGTTGGGCGCCCAGCGTACGCGGCAGCTGAGGATCGGTTCTCGGGCGATCAGATCGAACAGCATGTTCAACAGCATCTGGCTCTCGCCGCCGGACAACTGCACGATGTGCGAGGTAAACCCGGAATTGACGAACAGCGTCTTGCGCCCGGTTTCAGGGTGACGGACCACCACCGGGTGTTCGGTCTTGGGCAAATTGGCCGGTGGCTGGAAGCCCTTCCACGGAATCTCGCCGTCATGGATCGCAGTCAATCCACCCAGGAACTGCTGCATCGTTGGTGACAGCATTTCCACGGCCAGGTGCATGTTGGCGAACAGGGTATCGCCACCGGTGCCGATGGCCGGGGTTTCCTTGACGTACAACATCGAACCCATGGACGGTTCCAGGTCCGCCGTGCCGTCGGTGTGCCAGGTTTCCCCGGCGACAAACCGCGATTGCGCGTTGGCGCGGATCACCACCAGTTCCGGGTCATCGCCATCGATGTCTTCCACCGGTAAGGCCCGCAGTTCACCGAACAACCGGCCGAAAGCTTTGTGCTGGTCCACGGTCAGGTGCTGGTCGCGAAAGACCAATACATGATTCTCCAGAAAAGCCCGGCGCACTTCTGTGAGTTGTTCGTCGCTCAGCGGTTGTGACAGGTCAACGCCGCCGACTTCTGCACCGATGATGGGTGTCAGGCGGTCCACGGTGATGCTGTTGTAAGGCGCACGGGATTGCCCTGCGATGCGCTCGATAGCCTTCAATGCCAATTGATCCATGTTCCCTCACCTTATTATTTGAAATGCGTTCAAACCTGTGGGAGCGAGCCTGCTCGCGAAGACGCCGGCACAGTCAACATTTATGCTGCCTGACACAATGCTTTCGCGAGCAGGCTCGCTCCCACAGGGGTTGTCCATTGTCAGGACAAGAGCTCGCGCAACGAACGCGGCCGCATATCCGTCCAGTGTTCAGCAATGTAATCCAGGCAAACCTGCCGCTCCCCACGCTGCCCAACCTCGGTCCAACCATTAGCCATCGGCTTGCCCACCGGCCACAGGGAGTACTGGCCTTCGTCGTTGCGTACCACTTCGAATTGCGGGTTGATGTCACTCATGCTGATCGCCCTCCTCGGGTTGCGAATCGGTGCTGATGATGTCGGCGATCACCCGCGCCCACTGGCCCGCGACGACGCCGTAGTGATCGGTGTCCAGCAGCTGCCAGCTCAGCAACTGCGGGAGTAATCCTTGCCACGCTTGTTTCAGATCTTCGGTGTTCCAGGCACTGCCCACGCCATAGGGATTGGCTTGCGCGGCGATGAACAGCCGCGCTGAGGTGTTGGCCAAGGGCGGTGGCTGGAAGGCCGCCATGCTCGCGATGTTGTGGTGGCAGCAATGGGTCAGGCGCTGCATATAGAGTTGCCGGTCTTCCGACAACGCCCGGCCGACGGCGTCGGGCCAACGCTGGGCAAACTCGCGCTGGAACACCTGCTCGATGGCCTGATCATCGATGCTCGCCAGTTCCGCCCCGGCATCCGGCGCGGGCGGGTCGATCAGGTACAACAGCGGCTGCCTGATTCCGGATGACTGCGCCAGGCTGCACATCGACTGCGCCACCCAGGCACCAAACGACCAACCCGCCAGGCGCCAGGCACTGCCGTTGAGCTCCCGGGCCTGAATCGCTTTCAGGTAAAGAGTGGCGCGCTCATCGAGGCTGATGTTCGGCAAGTCCGGCAGACGCAACGCCGGATCGGCAATCACACACACGCCCAGATCCGGATGCAGCGCCGACACCAGTTCCCGATACGCCTGGACATCGCCGCCCACCGGGTGAATCAGGTACAGCCACTCACGGCCGGCCCCCGCGTGCCATTGATCAACCTGCACCGCATCGGCCCAGGTATCCGGCGCTGTTGGCGTCACACAGACCGCGGCTGCATCCACCAGCGCCAGGACTTCTTGCAGACTGACCTTGTGACTGAATTGCGAGAGCTGGAACACCACACCGGTGGCTGCTTGCAGTTCGTCGATCAGGTCCAGCAACGTCAGGGAATCCGCCCCCAGTTCGTACAGCGAATCGTCGTCCTCGAGAGTGCTGACACCCAGCCATTTGCACAGGCATTCGTGCAGATGGCTGTGCAGATCCAACACCTCCGGCACATTCATCGGCGCAATCACAGCGCCATGGCGAACCGGGTAAAAACGCCGCGCAGTGTCGATGCCAGTGGTCGAGATCAGCAGTTGTGGCAGTTGCGTCGCCATAGCCAGGTCGAACACCCGGCAGCCCTCTTCCGCCGTCATGCCGACCGTCAGGTGTTCCTGATGCGCGGCATCGCCGGTGCCGCTGGTGGTGGCCATGCCGATGTCGCGCCAGATGTCCCAGTTGATGCCCAGGCGCACGCAATCGCTGGTGGTGTTCGGACGGTAATGGGCGAAGCCGTCGAGCACGCCACTGGCGGCCGCGTAATCCATATGCCCCGCGCCGCCGAACAGCGCTGACATCGACGAGCAGTACAGGACAAACCCGGGATTCATCGCCTCAATCAAGGCCTCGACCGCGAGCATGCCACGGGTCTTGGCCGCCATGGCTTCGCCCAATTGGCGGGCGTCACGCTGGCGAATCAGGCTGCCCGCACCGACCCCGGCGGCGTGGATCACCCCGGCAAAGCGGCCGTAACGCCGGGCCAATTGGTCGAGCACCGTGGGCCAACGGACCAGGTCGGAGATGTCGGCCTGAACGCAGTCGATCCGCGCGACATACGCCGCCAGCGCTGCCGGCAATTCACCCCCACGCGAGAGCACGACGATGCGCCGTTGCGGCGCCTGCAACAGGTGCTCGGCCAACGTGCGCCCGATACCGCCCGTGCCGCCCAGCACCAGGAACGTGCCATCCATGGGCAGCCTGTTCGACATCGCTGCACTGGCCGGCAACGGGCTGGCGATCAACCGTGGTTGCCAAAGGTAACCACCGCGAATCGCCATGCGCCGAGGCAAGGACGCCGGGGCCGCGAGTAACGTCGCCAGTTCCTGCGCGCCCAAGCGGGACGACGGCCAATCCAGCCAGTGACAACGCACCGGGTATTCCTGGGGCACCACTTCGGCGATCCCGGCCAGCGCCGCCAGCTCGGGGCGCATCACTTCACCGTCCACCGGGCACGCCTGCCATGACATCAGCCACAGCCGCAGGGCCGTCGTCCGCGAGGTTTGCCCCCAGGCCTGCATCAAGGCGCTGACCGTGTCCAGACCGGCCCACTGTGCTGCCGCCAGACTTTGCTCATTGACCGGGCCTGTCACTGAAAGCGGTAAGGCATGCAGCCAGTCGAGTTCACCCAATGCGGGCTCAGCCAGTTCGTCGAGCAGGCGCGACAAGGCCTGGACGTCCAGCGGATCCAGCTCGAAACAATCCGGACCGAGTCGCTTGAAGCCGTTGCCGGCGCGCACCTGAATCACCCGCTGATAAACGCCATTCAGGCACTCCAGCAACGTCGCGTCGGGCGCATCGTTGCTGCAGATGACCAGGGTTTCACGTCGTTCGGTAGCCACCACCGTGTTCAAGCGTCGCACGCGTATCCATTGCCGTTGGTAGAACCAGTCAGCTAATGGCTGTCGCTCGATGGTCATCGCCTTTTCGGGTTCAGCGACGGCAGCCGTCTGGAACCGGAAAGTCTCCAGGTCGAAAGACGATGGCGGCAGATCCCAGGGCGGTGGCGCCGAGCGCTGTGGCCAGTCGATGGTTGCACCGTCATACCACGCCTCAATCAGCGCCTGAGTTGAATGCCCATTGGCCTTCAGCTGCACACCCGACACGCTCACTTCCTTGATCGACGAAGTCTGCAACTCCTCACCTGGCCGATACGCCATCGCCAAACGCCAGCGCAATTGACGACGACCGGATTGCAGGTGGCGCAGCAGCGCTTCGTGCCGCTCGGGATAAGCCTGCAAATACCCTTGAATCGCCGCCACATCACGCAACAACGCCGAACGGCTGTGAGCCGAGAGCATCAGGCATGGCACCACGTCTTCAGCCAAAACGTCATCCTGCTGCGCAGCCCCCACAATCACATGGGCATTGGTGCCACCGATGCCAAAACTGCTGACCCCCGCCAAACACCGCCGACCTTCTGGCCATGGCCGCGACGTAGTTGGTATGTAGAACGGCGAATTCGCGAAGTCGATTTGCGGATTGATCCGGCCAAAGCCAAGGTTCGGCGGCACTACGCCATGGAACACCGCGAGGCTGGCGCGAATGAGTCCAACCACCCCGGCCGCCGCGCCCAAATGGCCGATCTGGCTTTTCACCGAGGCCAACGCACAACCGCCGGCCGGGGCATCACCGAACGCCTTGCTCAGTGCCGCGACTTCGATCGGGTCACCCAGCAACGTGCCGGTGCCGTGGGCTTCGATGTAACCGATGTCGGCGCCGGTCAGCCCGGCCTTGGCCAAGGCTTCGCGAATCACCGCACTCTGCCCCGCCACCGATGGCGCGGTGTAGCTCATCTTGTCACGGCCATCGTTGTTCAGCGCCGAGGCCTCGACCAGCGCATAAATCCGGTCGCCATCGGCGCGAGCCCGGGCCAAAGGCTTGAGCACCACCACGCCATAACCACTGGCGCCGATGGTACCGCTGGCATCGTCGCTGAACGGTCGGCACAGACCGTCACTGGAAAAGATGTGCTGCGAACGATGGCGATAGCCGTCGGTCAACGTCGGGTCGATCAGCACCCCGGCCGCCAGCATCACGTCGCTGTCACCCTGGCGCAGCATCGCGCTGGCCAGGTGCACGCCGATCAGCGAACTGCCGCACGCTGCCTGCACGCTCATGGCCGGGCCGGTGAGGTCGAGATGGTAGGCGGCTTTGGTCGCCAGGAAGTCCTTGTCGTGGTGCAGCGCCATCTGGAAACCGTCCGGCAAATCACCGTCGGCGGTCTCGCGCAACATCTGCTGGAAGTAAGTGGTTTCGCCGCAACTGGCAATCAGGCCGATGCGCGGACCGTCGGCGGACGGCGTGATCGCCGCGTGTTGCAGCGCCTGCACACACGCCATCAACAAATGCCGCTGTTGCGGGTCCATCAGGCGCGCTTCCTGACGACTGATGCCGAAATACTCGGGGTCGAAATCCAGCATTCCGGCGAGTTGACTGCGGGCACCGACGCGCCCTTCGCTGGCCTCGAAATGCTCGATACCCAACTCGCCACCCTGGACCATGGACCAGAACTCATCGAGGTTCTGCGCCCCGGCGACGTTGACCGCCATGCCGATGATCGCCATGGGTTGCTGGCCGACATCGGCGTGGCGTACCCGCTCGGCCGGGGCCGATGGCGCGCTGGACAAGTGCGCCGCGAGCCGTCGCACTGTCACCTGTTCGAACAGATCGGCCATCGCCACTGCGTGCGGCAGTTCCTGGTTGTAGCGGGCGTGCAGGCGCATCAGGCCAAGGCTGGTGGCGCCGGCTTCGAAGAAGGTTTGATCGGGTTCGATTTCACGGCCAATCACGGCGCTGAACAACTCGCTCAGTTGCTGCTCCAGCGCGCTCAGCGCAATGGCCGGAGCCGTTGACCGACGGCGCTCCAACGCCTCACCTAACCCGCTCAAGGCCTTGCGGTCGATTTTGCCGCTGGGCGTGCGTGGCCAGGCGTCGATCCGTCGGTACTCGTCAATGCGCACGTGGGCCGGCAGTTGCCGGGTGACCTGACGATCCAGCATCTGCGCCGTCGCCGGTTCGCCTTGCAGTTGCAGGTAGGCGATCAGGCTCGGCGGATCGGCCTGGACCGTCACCACCGCGTTGATCACTTGCGGCACCTGCATCAGCGCCGCTTCGATCTGCCCCAGCTCCAGGCGATGACCGCTGAGTTTGATCTGCTGATCGTCGCGCCCCAGATAATGCAGGCAACCTTCAGGGTCGGCCCAGGCCAGGTCGCCGGTGCGATAAAACAACCGGGTGTCACCTTCAGCCTGGGGCAGTTCGATAAACCGCGCCGCATTCAATGCCGGGTCGGCGAGGTAGCAGCGGGAAATCATCGGTCCGGCCACCAGCAGGTAGCCACGGCTACCGTTCGGCACCGGGCGGTCGTGATCGTCCACCAACAACAACCGGGCATTGCTGACGGCGTGGCCAATCGGTGCGCGCAGCGGCCAGTCACGGGCGGTTGCCGACAAGCGGTAAGCGCTGACCACGTGGGTTTCCGTGGGGCCGTAGTGATTGAACAATGTCGCCAGCGGCAAACCGGCGAACCAGGTTTTCAGCGCGTCGGTGCACAGCAGTTGCTCCCCCGCCGTGACCACTTCGCGCAGTGCCGACGGGTACACGCCTTGAGCTACAGCGGTTTGCGCCAGGTGCTGCAACGCCACACACGGCAGGAACAAACGTTCGATTCGCGCCTCAACCAGATACGCCAGCAACGCCTGGGCATCCTGGCGCCAGCGGGGCGTGATCAGGTGGTAGGTGCCACCGCCGCACAAGGTGCCGAAGATTTCCTGGAACGACACATCGAACGACAACATGGAAAACTGCAAGGTCACCGATTTCGCCGGCAACTGGCCTTCGGTGCGCTGCCATTGCAGCAGGTTGCACAGGGTGCGATCCGGCACTTGCACACCTTTGGGCGTACCGGTGGAGCCGGAGGTAAACAGCGTGTACAGCGCGCGCTCGCCGGAATGACGCGGGCGCTCGAAAGATTGGGCTTCAGCGCTCAGATCCACCCGATGCCGGGCAAAGCGCTTGGCATCGAGGTTTTCCAGCGCCGCCTCGGTCGCGGTGCTGAACAACAGGCAATGCGGATTCGCCTGTTCCAGCACCTGACGCTGTACGGCCAGCGGATAACCGGGATCGAGCGGCACGGCGGTCAGGTTGAGTTTGGCCAGGGCCAGCAAGGCAACGATGTGCTCGACCGAGGCTTCAAGGAACAACACCACATGCAGCGGTGCGTTGTCATGAATCGGCAGCGGATGGCGCTCGATCAAGGTCGCCGCCAAGGTGTCGGCCAGCGTATTCAACTCGCCATAGCTCACGCGCTGCTGGCCGGCAACCAATGCGATGGCGTCCGGCGTGCAATGGACCTGATGCTCGAACCAGTCGGCCAGGGTGTAGAACGGCGGTTCGCCGCTGGCACCCTCGCTGGCCGCCGGCAATTGCCGGCGATAAGGACTGAGCAATTCGTCGAGAGTCGCTGCCGGGGATTCCAGCAGCAGGTCGAGGCCACGGCAGAACAGGTCATTCACCGCGTGCATCTGCGCTTCATCGAAGTAGCTGCACTGATATTCCCACCAGCATTCAGCCCCCACGACAAGCAAGGTCAGCGGGCATTTGGCCTGCAACGGCTCGCTGAACTCCAGCGTCGCTTGCAAGCCGGAACCCGCCAGCGCGGCGTAATCGGTGTTTTCCAGCACGAACATAAAATCGAACAACGCCGTGCCCGACGACAACCGCAAGTCTTCCACCACATCCGCCAACGCGACGTCCTGCAACGCCAGCACCTCGCGCACGGTGAAGGTCTGGCGCCGTAATTGGTCGCCCAACGCCAGCGCATTGTCGATGGCGCTCGGGATCAGCACGGTGTTGGCAAACATGCCCAGCGTCTGTTCGAATTCCGCCAGCGGCCGGTTCGACACCGGGCTGGCGATCCGTGGCCGTTCACACCCGGTCAGGGCGTACAGGCTCCAGGCGAAGACACTGAACAGCACTTCGAAACGGGTCAGGCGCTGCTGGCTGCAAAAACGCTCAAGGGCCGCGCTGCGCAGGTTGCCCAGGGGGGCGCGGTAGAGTCTGGCGTCCGGACTGACGGCTCGCATCGGCAGCAGCGCGGGCGACGGCGCCTCTTGCTGGCGGTGCAATTGCGCCAAGGCCCGGCGCTGGTCGCGGTAATGCGGATCGACACTCCACTGGCCCTGCCACAGGCCAAATTCCAGCGTGGTCAGGCGTGGCGCCGGCTCAGCACTGATGCGACCGTGCACGGCGTCTTCATACAGCTGCGTCAGGTCGTCGAACAGCAGGTTCATCGACCAGCCATCGACGATGATGTGGTGCAGGTTCAGCAACAACCGGCAACTGCCATCGGCAAACGGCAGCAGCCAGGCCTGGAACAGCGTCGGCGTGGCCAGATCAAACGGCGTACCGAACACCAATGCCGCGAAGGCTTGCCAGGTGTCTTCAGTGAAATGCCCCGATTCGAAGGTGCGGCAAACCGGGCCTTGTTCGACGATCACTTGATCGAGGCCATCAGCGCCGGACACAAACGCCGTACGTAGCCCCGGATGACGCGCCGCCAGTTGCCCCACGGCATGCGTCAGCGCCGGCACGTCGATACCCGCTGCGAGATGCAGAATCAGCGGCACGTTATAAGCGGTCGATGTCGGTGTGCGTTGTTGCATCAGCCACAAGCGGCGTTGTTCGGCGGTGGCCGGCAGACGTCGTGCGCTGCTGATGGAGGGCGCGGGAGGATAGATAAAGTTGGCCTGTTGGCCGATCAGGTGTTCGGCCAGCGCTGCGAAAGGCTCGCTCAACAACGTGGCGATGGCGATTTCACGCTGCCAATGGGTGCGAATCGCCGAACGCAAGCGCATGGCTTTGAGCGAATCGCCGCCACTGCCGAGCCAGTCGTCGTGCGCACCCAATGTCGGTTGGCCCAGCAAGGTTCGAACGTGCTCCAGCAACCAGTTCAGGGCCGGCGAAACATCGACATCACTCTGCTCGACGGCTGCCCGCCATGGTGTCAACGCCTGTGCGAGCAAGTTGTCGCGGTCGATCTTGCCGTTGGCGGTCAGCGGCAGACGCTCCAGCAAAAACAATTGGTGCGGGCGCATGTAGGACGCCAGTCGCGCCCGCAAATGGGCGTCGAACTCAACGTAGTCCAAACCGTCGCGCGGCACGATAAACGCCAGCAACTGATGATCTTCGGCAGCCTGACGCCGGGTGCAGACATACGCCTGCGCCACCCGCGGATGCTCCAGAATCTGCAGCTCCACCTCCCCTGGCTCGATGCGAAAACCACGCACCTTTACCTGGCGATCAACCCGGCCGATGTACTCGACCAATCCTTCAGCGTTGACCCGCACCCGATCACCTGTCCGGTAATGCACCTGGGCGCCAGCGTCGAGTTCGGGCAGGCGCACGAAGCTGCGGGCGGTGTCTTCGGCACGGTTGCGGTAGCCTCGGGCAACACCGCTGCCGCTCAAGTACAGCTCACCGACTTCACCGACCGCGACCGTTCGATGTTGCTCATCCAGCACCCGCACGCCAGTGTCCGGCAATGGCCGGCCAATCGGCACCGACGGGCCGCTGAAGTCCCGGGCAATCGGATAACACAACGCAAACGTGGTGCATTCGGTGGGGCCGTAGACGTTGAAGATTTGGCACTGACTGTCAGGATTCGCTCGATACCAGGCACGCACGGCGGCGGCGCTGATTTGTTCGCCGCCAATCAGCACCTGACGCAAACTGGCAAAACACGCAGGACATTCCGCGCTCAAGGTGTTGAACAGCGAAACGGTCATGAACAGGTTGTCGACCCGCTGTTCTTCCAACACCCGGGCCAGACGTTGCGCGTCCAGCAAATCGTGATCGGCAATCATCACGCAGCAACCGCCATTGAGCAGCGGCGCCCACAGTTCAAAACTGCACGCATCGAAGGCCGGATTCGACAGGCAGGCAAAACGGTCCGCCGGACGAATCTCGATGTAGCCAGCGGTTTGGGTCAGGCGCAGCAAGCCTCGTTCGCCGACTTCCACCGCTTTCGGTGTGCCGGTGGTGCCCGAGGTGTAGAACAGGAAACTTACCTCGGCAAACGTGTCGGCCAAGGGTTGTGGCGGTTGATCCGGGTGATCCAGCAGCGCGTCGACACTCGCCTGCCAAAGCGCGGTTGCCGGGCTCCATTCTTCATCCAGCGTGATCAGCCCCACGCACGCGGCGTCGGCAAGCATCAAGTCCCGGCGCTTCAAAGGGCTGGCACGGTCCAGCGGCACCACCACGGCGCCGACTTTCAACGCACCAAGTATCGCCGCGAGCCATTGCCAGCCACGCGGCATGCACAGCGCCACTGCCTGGCCCGGTTGCACGCCCCGCGCCTGCAAACCCCGGGCGATGCGTTCGCTGGCGCTGGCCAGTTCGGCGTAGGTCAGCCGTGAGTGCTGATCAATGACTGCCAGGGCTTGGGGATCGCGCCGTACTTGTCCGGCAAATTGTGCGAGCAACGTCAGCATCTGTGGATTCATCATTTCGCCTCCTGCGCGTCGAAGCGTTGCAGCTCCTGCTTGAGGGTCTGGGAGACCCGATGCACTTCAGCGGTTTCAAGCATGTCCCAGTGACCGCCATTCACCAGTTTCGCCAGGAAGCCCTCGCCAGCACGCCGACGCCAGAAGCCCCGCAGTTCATGCAACTGCTGGCGACTGAAACCTTCCCGGGCCTGGATCAGCACCACGCGACCGGCGCGGGGCTCGCACTCGTAGCCGGCCATGGCCAGACGGTTGTGGTTGTAGAGGTGGAAATAACGCTCGACCTGGGCGTCTTCGATGCCGGGGTACATGCCATTGAAGCGCACCAGTTTGTCGCGGAACTCGGCCATGTCCACGGTGCCGATCTGTTGCCGGAAACCCGGATCATCCGAGCCTTGGGTATCGAGCAATACCACGGTCACTTGGCGATGCCCCGCCGCTGTCAAACGTCGGGCCATTTCGTAAGCCACCAGACCACCGAAGGACAGCCCGGTGAGCACCAGCGGTTGCGTCGCCAAGGGTTCGATCAGGCGCAAATAGGCCTCGGCCATGGCTTCGACCGTCGGCTCGGTGGCTTCCCCCGGATTCAGTCCCGGCGATTGCACACCGTACACACCCACCGCTTCCGGCAGCACTTTGGCCAGGGACAAATAGCAAAACGCGGTGCCACCCGCCGGGTGAATGCACACCACATTGCGCTGGCCCGCGCCGCGACGAAATTCGATCAGATTGCTTTGCACCGCCGCCGGACTGGCCCCGGCGCGCAACCAGCCGCCCAGAGCTTCGATGGTCGGGTAGCCGAGCACCACGCGCACCGGCACTTCGACGGCGAACGCCTGGCCGATCTGGTGGGCCATTTTGATCGCCGCGATGGACGTCCCGCCGACGTTGAAAAAGTTGTCGCGGATGCCGATCTGGGTCGCCAGCAACAAACCTTTCCAGATTTGGTACAGGGTCAGTTCGATGTGGTCCCGCGGGCTGCTCAGGTTGACCTGACGATTGGCCAGGTCGTGATCGGCCAGGGTCGTCAGGGCCACGCGATCGACTTTGCCATTGGCGGTCAGCGGCAGCGTGTCGAGCCACAGGTAGGCGCTCGGCAATACCGCACTTGGCAACGTGGCCGCCAGGTGCGCGTGCACCGCCGACTCGTCCGGGGTTTCCATCACGGCACAGCAGGCTACGAGTCGCTGGTTCTGCGCCGTGTCGCCGACCATCAGCACCACGGCGGCGCGGATGTCGGCGAACGCTTCCAGGCGTACCTCGATCTCGCCCAGTTCCAGGCGCACGCCGCGCAACTTGACCTGGAAGTCGTTGCGCCCGAGGAATTCCAGCTGGCCATCCGGGCGATAACGCGCCAGATCGCCGCTGCGATAGAGCCGGTCACCGGGCACGAACGGGTTGTCGATAAAGCGCTCGGCGGTGAGTTGTGCCAGTCCCAGATAACCACGGGCCACACCCACGCCACCGATGTGCAGTTGTCCTGTAACGCCCACCGGCACCGGCGCATCGCGCTCATCCAGCACGTAGAAACGGTTGTTGGCGATGGGCCGGCCAATCGGCACTTGCAGGGCCGGGACCTCGGCGCCGGGCTCCAGGGTCCAGACGCTGTTGATCACCGTGGTTTCGGTCGGGCCATAGACATTGTGCAAACGGGCATGGGGCAGACGCTCCTGAAAACGCCGGGCCAGGGCCGGCGACAGCTCACCGCCGCCGCTGAACACGTCGGTCAGCTCGGTGCACAGACTGACTTCATCGACCTCAAGAAACAGTTGCAGCATCGCCGGCACAAACACCAGCGCCGTGACTCGCTGTTCGCGCACCACTTTCGCCATGTAACCCGGTTCCAAATGACCACCGGGACGTGCGACAACCAGCCGCCCGCCCGTGGCCAGCGGCCAGAAAGTTTCCCAGGCCGAGGCGTCGAAACCGAAGGGAATCTTGTGCAGCATCACCCCGGTTTCGCCGCAGACCTGGGAACACCACAGCAACAGATTGCTCAGGCCGCGATGGGCGACCATCGCGCCCTTCGGCAACCCGGTGGTGCCCGAGGTGTAAATCACATAGGCGAGGTGATCGGGCGTGACACCGACGCTGCGCGGGTCGGGGTTGTCTGGCGACAGCCCGACCCAACTTCCGGCGTCGGCCTTGAGGTCAAGTACCGGCGCTTCCCAGGTTGAGCCTTGCTGGGCCTGGCGTAAGATGGCGTGCGCCGAGCCGAGGGTCAGCAGCACCGCCGGAGTGCTGTCGCTGAGCATGTGGCTCAGGCGTCCGACCGGGTAATTCGGGTCCAGCGGCACATAGGCACCACCAGCCTTGAGCACCGCCAGCAGCGCCACCGGCAATTCCAGCGAGCGCTCGACACACACCGCCACGCGCACGTCCGGGCCGACACCGAGGCTGCGCAAATAGGCGGCCAGACGATTGGCCTGGGCATTCAATTCGCCGTAGCTCAGGGTTTCAGCTTCGAACGCCACCGCGCAGGCTTGCGGATTGCGCGCAACCTGGGTTTCGAACAATCGGTGCACACAATCGACCGGTTGCATCAGCGGCGCGGAACGGTTCCAGTCCACCAGGATTTGTTCGCGCTCGGCCTCGGCCAACAGCGACAACGCGCCAATCGGCTGCTTGGGGTCCTGGGCGATGTGTTCGAGCAACTGCCGGTAATGCCCGCTCAGGCGTTCAATGGTCGCCACGTCGAACAGGTCGGTGTTGTACTCGATCAACAGATTCAGCCGCCCTTCCCGTTCTACCCACTCAAATGCCAGGTCGAACTTGGCCGTGGCGCTGCTGGTGCTGTAGGGCGACAGGCTTAAACCGGGCATTTCCACCGCGCCGCCGGGGGTGTTCTGCAATACCAGCATCACCTGGAACAACGGCGAATGAGCGGTATCACGCTGCGGGTTGACGGCCTCGACCACCCGGTCTAACGGCACGTCCTGATGAGCGTGAACGTCGAGCATCTGCCCGCGCACATCGCGCAGCAATTCGGCGAAGGTTTGCTGCGAATCCAGGCGTTGGCGCAGCACCAAAGTGTTGACGAAGTGCCCGATCAGCGGCTCGATTTCCGGGCTGCTGCGGTTGGCGAATGGTGTACCGATGCACAAATCCTGCTGACCGCTGTACCGCCAAAGCAGCACGGCCAGAGCGCCCATCAACACGTTGAACAAGGTGCCTTGGGTTTGTCGAGCCAACCCATTCAGCTCACGCAACGTGTTGCCGTCGAGGGATGAACTGAAAGTGGTGCCGGCATAGCGCTGCACCAGTGGCCGAGGACGGTCGGCGGGGATGGTCGAGAGTGCCGGCGCGTCGGCCAGGGTGCGCCGCCAGTAATCAAGTTGCGCGGTTAACGCGTCACCAACGAGACGTTGCTGTTGCCAGCAGGCGTAGTCGGCGTACTGCACCGGTAATGGCGCCAGGCTCGACGGCTCGCCGCGCAGGTAATCGCCATACAACGTGGCGACTTCGTGCAGGATCACGCCCATCGACCAACCATCGGCGATGATGTGGTGCACGCTGTACAGCCACAGGTATTCGTCGTCGGCCAGGCGCAGTAACGCGGCTCGGAACAGTGGGCCGGTGGCCAGATCGAACGGTGCGCGAGCATCGTGATCAACTGCCGCCCTCACCTGTTGCTCGCGTTCGGCGGCTGGCAGGTCGCGTAAATCGGCCACATGCAGTGCCAGCGGCATCGCCGGATGGACAATTTGACGCGGTTCGCCATCCACACTGCAAAACGTCGTGCGCAGGATTTCGTGGCGCTGGATCAGTTCGTTCAGTGCCCGCTCCAGCAGCGGCACTTCAAGCGAACCCTTGAGGGTCACCGCCGTGGGCACGTTGTAGAACGCGTTGCCCGGTTCCAGTTGATCGAGAAACCACAATTGTCGCTGGGAAAACGACAGCGGCGCGGTCGATTCACCGGCCGGTCGTAGCGGAATCGCCGCGCCGTCTTGGCCGCCCAGCAACGCAATCAATTCCAGTTTGTGGCGCTTGAGCGCCTGCATCATCTCTTCAGTGAGAAACCCGCGCGGCGCCTTGCAGCGCAGCTTGTCGCCGTCCACTTCAAGAACTACAGCATGACGAGCGAACAGCTCCAGCAATTGATAGGCGTTCATACCTCAAATTCCTCCATGTCGCTGTCGTCACTGGGCTGGTCGGGCGCAAAGGCCTCGACTTGGGCGCGGTGTTGCTCATCCGTGGTGCGCAGGCCACCGACCATCGAGTAGATCAATTGATGGCTCGGCCCGAGGTCGAACAGCGCCGGCAATTGCGCCTCTTCAATCGAACCCGTACCGCACAGGCCCAGGCCTTGTTCGACGGCAGTCATGGTCAGCAATTGCGCCATGGCGCCGGTTTCGATGTGGCAGAAATCGCGACTGCGCTCGCCGTACAGCGGACGGATCGCGGCCATGTCGGCGATGAAAAACAGCGAGAACGCGGCGTTCTCATACACCGGGCGATTGACGAAGTAGTCGTAGGTGTCCGGGTCGAGCACCCCGCTGTCGAGGGCGAGCAACCGGTGCTGGCGCGGGTCGTAGTAATACGCGCCACCGGGCACGCCGAGCACTCGGTCCGGCTTGACGTAGAGGTACGCCTGGATCGGGTACAAGCCGCCCGCCGACGGAAACTGGTATTTCACCTCGCCGTCGAGTTGCCCCTGGGCAAGTGCCGCCAACAGTTCGGCAAAAGCGCGGGTTTCAATCGGCTGTGCGGCGTACTGGCGCACCGAACGGTAATCGCTGAAGCGCCGGGTGAATGCCGGGGATTGCGGCAGTGACAGCGCCACCGCCGACAAGTCCGGGGCAAAGCTGCGACGCCCACGCTGATCAGCCTTGAACTGCGCGCGTTGCTGCGGATCTTCGATGACCTCTTCAGGACTGCCCGCACGCTGTTGCGCATTGCTGACCAGTTCCTGGCGCGCCAGGCTCTGGCGGTACATGCCGACCAGGTGCAGCAAGGTCGGTTGCGCCAACAGTTGCGCCACATGGGGACGGAACCGAAGTTCGCTGGACAATGCGTTGCTGATGCGCACGATGTCGATCGACGTCGCGCCGAGGTTCAGCAGGTTGGCGTTGCCGGCGATGGCATCGCGCTTGAGCACGCCCTGCACGATCGCCACCAGCCGTTGTTCCTGCGGTCCCTCGACGTCCAGCGCCGGGCCGGACTCCTGTTGTTGCGAGGGTTCCGGCAAGCGTTTTTTGTCGACCTTGCCGTTGGACGACAACGGCCAGGCCTCCACGAAAGTAAACGACGACGGCACCATGTACGCCGGCAGTTTGTCTGCCAGGTACTGGGCGAAGTCGCTGGCCTGCAACGCCGGATCGGCCCTGAGCACATAGCCGGCCAAGCGTTTTTCGCCGAGCGTGCTGCCGAGGATTTGCACCACCGCCCCTTGCACGCCGGGATGGCGATTGAGCGCGGCTTCGATTTCACCCAACTCGATACGATAGCCCTGGACCTTGACCTGATTGTCTTCGCGACCAAGGAATTCGATGTTGCCGTCGGGCAGCAAACGCCCGAGGTCGCCGGTGCGGTACAGGCGTTCGCCGGTCAACGGGTGCGGGAAGAAACTGCCGGCGCTGAGTTTTTCATCACGCCAGTAACCTTGCGCCAGGCCGATACCGCCGATGTACAACTGCCCCGCAACCCAGGTCGGGCGCACTTGCAGGGCTTCGTCCAGCACGTAAAAGCGCTGGTGATCGAGGGCCTTGCCGTAAGGGATGCTGCGCCACGCCGGATCGACGTGCTGCACCGGGTAGCAGATCGACCAGATTGAGGCTTCGGTGGCCCCGCCGAGGCTGAACAGTTGCGCCGACGGCTGCAACGCCCACAGCCGTTGCGGCAGGGTCAGGGGAATCCAGTCGCCGGAAAGCATCGCCACCCGCAGGCTGACCGGCAGCGTACCGCCCTCGCCCTCTACATATTCGAGCAACATGCCGAGCAACGCCGGCACCGAGTTCCACAGGCTCACTTGATGACGTTCGATCAAGTCCCGCCAATGCGCCGGGTCGAGGGCCAGTTGCGGTTCAAGCACCACCACCGCTGCGCCGACGGCCAGGGTGCCGAAGAAGTCATACACCGAGAGGTCGAAACTTAGCGACGAAATCGCCAGCACCCGGTCCGCCGGGCCGACGGCAAAACGCCGGTTGATATCGAGCAAGGTGTTGACCGCGCCGCGATGGTCGATGACCACGCCTTTTGGCATGCCGGTGGAGCCGGAGGTGTAGATCACGTAGGCCAGATCGGTCGGTGCGACGTTGACTGGTTGCAACGGCGCGTGTTCGGCCATGACGTCATCGGTCACGGCGATGGCGCTGACCTGCACGGGCCACTCGATCACGCCGAGGAGCGCCGGTTGGGTCAGCACCAGGCTGACTTCGGCCCGCTCAAGAATATGCCGCACCCGCTCCGCCGGCAGCGTCGGGTCAATCGGCATGTAAGCGCCACCGGCGTAGAGAATCGCCAGCGTCGCCACCACTTGTTCCCAGCCGCGTTCCATCATCACGGCGACCAGTCGATTGGGCACCACGCCCTCGGCCTGAAGCAGCACCCCCAGGGACCGCGCCTCATCGCGCAATTGCCCGTAGGTGAGTTGCCGCTGTGCAGCGATCACCGCCACAGCGTCCGGCGTGATGAGGGCCTGACGCTCGAACAATTCGTGCATCAACGGCAACGCTTCTTGAGTGTCGAGGGGTGCCGGCAAGCGGGCCAACGGCAGCAGTTGCGGCGTGCTCGCGTCCCAGGCCGTCGGTTCCAGCAGGAGATCCAGCAACGCGTTATAGGCCACGAACATTTCTTCGATCATGCCCGCCGGAAACAGCTCATCAATGCTGTCCCAGTTGAACAGCAAGCGTCCTTCCAGCTCCAGCAAGGTGTGGTCGAGCCACACTTGCGGGGTCTGGGTGATGCTGTGCATGTGCCTGGCGTTCAACGCGTCCGCCAGGTTGAACTCCGCCAGCTCCGGCGCCGCTTCCGACAACGTGCTGTTGAACACGATCGGCATCGCCGTCTGCTGCACGCCTCGGGCCTGGGACAATTCCCGCAGCACCCGCACCCCGCTGACCACCGAGTGATCGATGTCTTGCCACAACTGCGCCTGCAACGCCCGGGCCTTGTCGGTGAAACTCATGGCCCCGGCAATGCTGACTTCCAGCAGCACCAGGGAGGTGAAGTCGCCGATGATTTCATCGACATCCGGGTGCAACGGCAAACGGTTGAACAGCGGCAGACTCAGGGTGAAGCGCGGTTGTCGGCTCCACAGCGCCAGCACTTCGCTGAATGCCGTCAACAGCATCACCGACGGTGTCACCGCAAACTGTTTGGCCACGGCTTTGAGCTGCGCCCATTGCGTCGCCGGCATGTCGCGGTCGCGGCGGGTGAAGTGCGGGTTGCTGATGCTGTCCGGTTGGCGCACCAGCGGCAGGTCCGGCGCCGGCGCCAGGGTGGTGACCCGTTCACGCCAGTAGCTCAGCGCCTGCTCGTAACGAATACCGCTGCGCAGTTGATGTTCGGCCAACACGTAATCACGGAAGGTCAGGCCCGGTTCGGGCAGGATCAGATTCGGGTCAACGTAAAACGCCATCAGTTCGCGAGCGAGAATCTGCGTGCTCGCGGCATCGACGATCAGCGCATCCAGGCTGATGTGCAGATGGGTGATGCCGTCACCGAGCAACGACAGGCTGAACTCGAACAGCGGCCAGCGACTGGCGTCCAGCACTTGGTGGGACTGGCGCTCGCGGGTGGCTTGAAGGGTCTGTTGCGCGACCTCGGCGGGCACGCCGCGCAAATCGCTGCGGGGCATGCAGTAGGTCGGCACCTGCTCCAACACCTGTTGCGTGCCGTCGCTGAGAAACACCACGCGCAGCATGTCGTGGCGCTGGATCATGCGATTCAACGCCTGCTCGAAACGCGGGGCGTCGAAGTCGGGAATGCGCAGTTCTTCGTAGCCGTGGGCACTGACCCCGCCGAGGCTGACCGTGGCTTCGCGACCGAACCAGTAGGCTTGCTGGATATCGGTCAGGGGGAACGGCGCATGCCGGGCATCGCGATCCGCCTCGATCTCAAGGAAAGCCGGGACGATTTGCGCTTCATCACTGCGCCCGGCCTGCACCTGCGCCGCCAGGTCCATCAGCACCGGCGTCTTGAACAGACTGCTCAAGGACAACTGCGCGCCCATGCGCTGGTTGATCGCGTAGATCATCCGCGTCGCCAGCAGCGAGTGTCCGCCAAGTTCGAAGAAGTTATCGTGAATCCCGACCCGCTCGCACTTGAGCACCTCGGCCCAGATCTCGGCCATTTGCTGTTCGGTGTCATTGCGCGGCGCCACGTAAGTGGCCCCGGCGTTGCGTTCCGGTGCGGGCAGCGCCTGGCGGTCGAGTTTGCCGTTGCGGGTCAACGGCAACTGCGCCATCGACACCCAGGCGCTGGGGATCATGTGTTCCGGTAGATGACGTTGCAGTTCGGCGCGCAGGGATTCGCTGGACGCCGGACCGACCACGTAGGCCACCAGACGCTTGTCCCCCGGCACGTCTTCACGCAGCAACACCGCGGCTTCCTGCACGCCGGGCTGCTGTTGCAACAGGCTGTCGATCTCACCGAGTTCGATACGGAAACCGCGCAGCTTGACCTGCTGGTCGATGCGTCCCAGGTACTGCACGTTTCCGTCGGCCTGGAATTTCGCCAAGTCACCGCTGCGGTACATGCGCGCGCCGGGTTTGGCGCTGAACGGGTCCGGCACGAAGCGTTCGGCGGTCAGGTCCGGGCGGTTCAGATAACCCCGAGCCAGGCACGCGCCAGCGATGTACAACTCCCCCGCCACGCCGACCGGCACCGGGTTCATATCAACGTCGAGCACATACAGCCGCGCGTTGGCGATCGGACGGCCAATCGGCGGCGCGTCTGGCCAGTGTTCAGCGTCGCTGCATGAGAGGCTGAACTGGCTGACCACATGGGTTTCGGTCGGGCCGTACTGGTTGTGCAATTGCGCGCCGCCGAGGCCACGCACAAAGCCGCGCAGTTCATCGTTGATTTGCAGGGCCTCACCCGCCGTGACGATGTCGCAGCCACCGGCCGGCATCGGCGCGTCGGCCTCGGTCAGCCCGGCGAGTTGCTGCAACACGGCAAACGGCAGGAACGCCCGCTGCACGCCTTCGGCCACCAGGGTCGGACGCAGCGCGGCGAGGTCCTTGCGGCTGTCTTCGGTCATCAGCAACAGGCTGCCACCCGAACACAAAGTGCTGCAGATTTCCTGGAACGACACGTCGAAGTTCAGCGAAGCAAACTGCAGGACCCGGCCCGGTGCCTGCGCTTGGTCGAGCTGCCAGGCGATCAGGTTATCCAGGGCGCGGCGGCTGTGGGCCACGCCTTTCGGGCGGCCAGTGGAGCCGGAGGTGTAGAGCACGTAGCCCAGATTGTCAGGGCTGACGACCACTTGCGGATCAGTGTCCGGACAGTGCGCCCAGCGCTGTGCATCGGTGTCCAGGCAGCAGGCGTTGGTGAGCGTGGGCAGACCGTCGCGCAATGGGTCCTGAGTCAGCAGCAAGGTCGGTGCCGCATCGCTGAACATGAAAGCCAGACGCTCTCTCGGATACGCCGGGTCGAACGGCACATACGCCGCGCCCGCCTTGAGGATCGCCAGCAAACCGATGACCATTTCCGGCGAGCGCGCCAGGCAAAGTCCCACTCGGTGCTCGGGGCGCACGCCTTGCTCGATCAGGTAATGCGCAAGGCGATTGGCGGCTTGATTCAGTTCGCCATAACGCAGTTGCCGGTCATTCGCGAGCACCGCCACTGCCTCTGGTGTTTGCCGGGCAATGGCTTCAAACCGCGCCACACAATCGGGCATGCCCGAGGTGTCGCGCTCGGTGCGGTTCCAGTCGTGGACGATCTGTTGATGCTGTTCCGCGCTCAGCAAATCAACCGTGGTCAACGGCTGCTTAGGGTTCTCGACCATCTGGGTCAACACCCGACGCAGGTACTCACCGAACTGCGCCACCGTGGCCGGCTCAAACAGCCCCGAGGCGTATTCAAGACCGCCGACAATCTGCCCGTCACGCTCATGCAGCGCCAGTTGCAGATCGAACTTGGCCACGTGATGGCTGCTCTCGACCGGGCTGACCTCAAGCCCCGACAACACCAGATCGGAATCCTGATCCTGCTCCCAGGCAAACAGCACCTGGAACAACGGACTGTGGGCCAGGCTGCGAGGCGGGTTGAGCAATTCGACGACCTGCTCGAACGGCAGATCCTGATGTTCCTGGGCGCCCAGCGCCACACGGCGCGCCTGTTGCAGCCATTGCGCCACTGACGGAGAGCCCGAGCGGGTCATGCGCAGCGCCAGGGTGTTGACGAAGAAACCGATCAGCCCTTCCAGTTCCTGCTGCGTGCGGTTGGCCGACGGCACGCCGATCACCACATCGGCTTGCCCGGACAGGCGCGACAGCACCAGCGACCACGCCGCGAGCAACGTCATGAACAGCGTGGTGCCCTGCTGCATGCACAAGGTTTTCAACTGCGCGGTCAATGCCGGGTCGAACACCAGCGGTACGAAACCGCCGAGGTAATCCTGCACCGGTGGGCGTTTGTGATCGGCCGGCAGTTCCAGCAACACCGGCGCGCCGCTGAGGGTGTCGCGCCAGTAGCTGTTCTGTTCGGCCAGCACGTCGCCGGTCAGCCACTGCCTTTGCCACACCGAGTAATCCACATACTGCACGGGCAGCGCTGGCAATGGATCGTCGCGGTCCTGAACGGCCGCTTCGTACAGCAAGCCCAACTCGCGGGTGAGCACGCCCATGGACCAGCCATCGGAGATGATGTGGTGCTGAGTCAGCAGCAACACATGGTCGTCGTCCGCCAGCCGCACCAGGCTGACGCGCATCAGCGGTCCACGGGTCAGGTCGAAGGGCTTGGCGCCTTCTTCGTCGATCAATTGCGTAAGACGCGCTTGGGGTTGGCCTTGCTGGTCAATCACCGACAGCTTGATGAACTGCCAGAGCGCCGCGACCAGTTGCCGCCCTTCCCCTTCAACAGCGATGAACGTGGTGCGCAGCGCTTCATGCCGCGCCACCAGTTGATTGAAGCTGCGTTCCAGGGCGGCGACCTGCAACGGACCGCGCAAGCGCAGGTTCAATGGCATGTGATACGCCGCGTTGCCACCCTCCATTTGTGCGAGGAACCACAGGCGCTGCTGGGCAGACGACAACGTTTGCGCGCCCGGCCGTTCAACAGCCGTTATCGCCACGCGAGCCTTGTCCTGGTTGAGTTTCAGGCGTTCGGCGAACTGTTCCAGCACAGGCGCGGCAAACAGCGTCGAAGGGGCCACTTCCAGACCGAGTTGCTGGCGAACCTGAGCCAGCACGCGCATCACCAGCAACGAGTGACCGCCGAGGGCGAAGAACTGATCCTGACGCCCGACCCGCTCGACACCGAGCACTTCGGCCCAGATTTTAGCGAGTGCGATTTCCAGTGGACCTTGCGGCGGCTGGTAGTCGCGCTGATCGAAGGCCTCGGCATCCGGCATCGGTAATGCACTGCGATCCAGTTTTCCGTTGGCGGTCAGCGGCAGCGCATCCAGGCGCACGTATGCGGTGGGCACCATGTAATCCGGCAGGCTGGTGTGCAGTTGTTCACGCAGCGAACGCGGGGTCAGCGCCGCGTCTTGGCTTTCGCAGTAATAGGCCACCAGTCGCGATTCGCCGAGCGTGTCCTGGCGCAACAGCACCAGGCTTTCGCGCACCCCGGCGATGTCCGCCAGACGCGCTTCGATTTCCCCCAGCTCCAGACGCAAGCCACGCAGCTTGGCCTGGAAGTCGTTGCGACCGAGGAATTCGAGATTACCGTCCGCCCGATAACGTGCCAGATCGCCGCTGCGATACAGACGCTCGCCTGCCACAAATGGACTGTCGATAAAACGTTCGGCGGTCAGTTGCGGCAGATTGAGGTAACCCCGCGCGACGCCAACACCACCGATGTGCAATTCGCCCGCGACACCCACGGGCACGGGTGCGCCCAAGGCATCCAGCAGGTAAATCCGCGTGTTGGCCAGCGCTCGCCCGATCGGCAACACGCCGTCGGCCACGCTATCGGCGTTGAATTCAAAACAGGTGCTGTCGATGCTCGCTTCGGTAACGCCATAGGCCTGGACGATTTGCACCTGTTCGCCACACAACCGGCGCAATTGCCGGGCGCTGTGGGCGGTCCAGATGTCCGAGCCGCAGACCACGGTGCGCATGAACGACAGGTCGTGGCCGGTTTCTTCGACCCAGGCCAGAAACGGATTGATCACCGCCGGCACGAAGTCGGCGAAACCGATGTGGGTTTCGCTCAGCAGGCGATACAGCGCCGGCGGGTCCATCAGCGTTTCACGCGGACACAGCACCAAGGTGCCGCCAAAGCCCAGTGCGCGGATCAGGTCGGCGCTGAACACATCGAAGGAAAAACCGGCCATTTGCAGGTGATTGAGGGGCGCGCCCAATGCGTAAAGCTTTTCCCACGCCGCGCTGACGGCGATCAGCCCACGGTGCTCGACCATCACGCCTTTAGGGGTGCCGGTGGAGCCCGAGGTGTAGATCACGTAGGCCAGGTGCCGGGGCGTTAGCCCAACGATGAGGGGATCGGGATTGTTCGGTGATTGCGAGGCCCATGGGCGGGTGTCGGTGATGTCCAGCACGGTTGAATGCTGAAGAGCAGCCGTGTCCTGGCCTTGGGTCAGCACCACGACGGGCGCACTGTCGGCGAGCATATGCGCCAGCCGCGCCGGCGGATACGCCGGGTCCAGCGGCACATACGCACCGCCAGCCTTGAGCACCGCCAGTACGCCGACCAGCATGTCCAGCGAGCGCTCCAGGCACAACCCGACGCGCACGTCCGGGCCGACACCGAGGCTGCGCAGGTGATGGGCCAGGCGGTTGGCGCGGGTGTTCAGTTCGCCGTAGCTCAGCGCCTCGTCGTTCAATCGTGCGGCGATGGCATCGGGGTTGCGCAGGACCTGGGCTTCGAACAAACCGTGTACGTATTGGTTGGCGTCGAACGGTTGCTCGGCGCTGTTCCAGTCGTGCAGCAGGCGTTGGCGTTCGGCGTCGTCGAGCATCTCCAGCGCCATTGCCGAAGCTGCGGGTTGCGCGACCATATGCTGCAGAATCGTGTTCAGGTAACCGGCGAAACGCTCAATGATGGCGGCGTCGAACAACGCCGAGGCGTAATGCAGATAGCCGCTGATGCACCCTTCCGTTTCGGCCAGCACCAATGTCAGGTCAAACCCGGCAGGCAGCGAATGCGAGTGGTCCAAGGCGAACAGCACCTGGATCAGCGGATGGTAAGCGGGGCTGTGTTCGGGGTTGAGTTGCGCGAGCAATTGCTCGAACGGCAGGTCCTGATGTTCCTCGGCGCCGAGTAGCACAGCGCGGGTGTGATCGAGCAGTTGGCTCGTGGACGGAGCCTCCGTCGGGGACAGGCGCAGTGGCAGCGTGTTGCCTAAATCTCCCGTGCGCGCCCCGATCATCACCTCGTGCTGACCGGACAACCGCGCCAGCACCACCGCCCAACCGGCGAGCAAGGTCATGAACAACGTGGTGCCATGTTGCCGTCCCAACGCCTTGAGCCCTTCGGTCAACGGCGCATCCAGCAAAAGCGCGTGCGAAGCGGTTTGAGCGCCCTGCACCGCCGGCCGTGGCCGGTCGGTAGGGAGCTCCAGCAACGCAGGGGCATCGGCCAACCGCTCGCGCCAGTAGGCGAGTGCCGGGGTGGTCGATGGATTTTCGGGTAAAGCATTGGGCTGCGCGGAGGTCATCCCACGCGAGGAGGATTTGTCGAACATCAGGCTACCGTCCATGACTACATTATTTTTGTGTGTTTGGCTGGGACGTTCATCACCCGCCAGTCAGGCCCGACAGTGTGTGCCGGGTCGGTCATGCGAAATCAGGGGGATGGTGCGGCGCGTGCCCGCGGACTCACGTCAGGGGCGGACGCAGTGGCGCACAAGGAATTGCGGGGGATTTGGCTGGCGAACAGCGCTGCAAGGCGTGAATCGCAAACAGCAAGGGAACTGACGGGGACATTGGCGACTTCGGTCGTCCTGCCCATTACACCGACGAATGCATACCGCTTGACCAATTGAAACCTCACCTTTCGTTTGAGGGTCAACGACGGGGAACGGCCTGCGCAGGGGTGACAGCGCTAGGGTGGACCCGATCGGCTGCGATTGCCGGGTCTGTGGACGCATGGCAATCCTTTGGCGCCAGGCTTTTGGCCTGGTGCGCCGCCGGATAATAACCATGGATTTTGGCGGTGAAGCAAACAAAAAGTTACAAAAGTGAAAAATATCTTTCAGATATTTCCTTCATTCCCGCGTCGTCATCCGACGCAAAGCGCCGCCGTAAAGCCTTCGAGCGGCGCTTGGATGCAGTCAGGCTCCGGCCTCAATTTGGATCCAGTAACCCGCCGCTCCAATGCCGTGATTCCCGGCTGCCGGTGAACTTGGCCACGACCATGCCTTGCGACACCAGCCGATCCCGATAGCGCGTGACCATTCGCCCGGCCTGCTCGGCGTACAACACCACCTCGGAAGCGGGATCGCCGGGGCGCTGGAGAATGCGCGCAAAGCGCTGCCCTGCCTCGACAAAATCCCCCAGTTCCTTTTCGAAAATCAGCACGCCAGGTTGCGGCGCGAGGTGGGTTTCCATGTGGCTCATCTGCATGGTCTCGACGGGCCAGTCACCGGTTATCACGACCTCATCGATCGCGCCGATAGCGCACAGCCACGCGTACAGGCCTTGCGCATCCTGTTCGGCGAAGTGATCGCTGACATCGCCCTGCCCGCGCAATTCCAGGGTTGCCGCCATTTTCCGCTCGGTGACGCCATCGCGAAGCCAGGGCGCAATGATCGTTTCTTCGAAAGAACCGTCGCCGCCGTCATCCCAGATAATCGCCACGTCCATCTTCATCGCCACGGCCAGTTCACGACCACGGGGCCAGAAACTGCGGTGCACGTAGAGGTATGGCAAGGCTTCGTCATCGGTGTGCAGATCGAGCATCACGTCCGCCGTGGACGCCAGTTGTACCAGGCTTTTTTGCCACTCCTGGACGTTGGTCGAAGGTCGCTCCAGCGCCGCCGACAGATCAAACGAACGGTTGAAGTTGTGCCCAGTGGCGTCGTGAAAACGACCGAGAATCCGCCCCTGGCGAAACTGCCCGATGCCCAGGGGATTGGCTTGCGGCACCACCGTCACTTGGCTCTTGAGCCGGCCCTCGGCCTCGGCGACTGTTAGCCGTTGCATCAACAGGTGCAGGACCAGCATCCCGGCGATTTCATCGGCATGCACCCCCGCCTGCAAGTGCACCTTCGGCCCGCTGCCATCGCCCTGAAAACGCCAGGCGCCGACCCGCGCCGGATCGCCATTGTTGTTGCGAACACTGAACGAAATATCCTGCGCCATCCGCTTGTTCTCCCGTGTTGATCGTTAAAAAACCCTGGATTGCCGTCGCCGACGCTGGAACTTGAACGCACGTTCAACTAAGCTCGCCAACCAGGCACTGCACCCAAGGATTCGCTTGTGACCACCGACGCTCCAAAATTCCGTCGCGTTGAAGCCGACGCGCGCCGCGAACTGCTGATTGCCGCCACCCTGCGTTGCCTGGCCCGCGACGGCCATGCCGGTATTTCCGTGCGCCGCATCGCGACCGAGGCCGGGGTGTCCGTCGGCCTGCTCAATCACCATTTCGGCAGCATTGATGCGCTGATCGCCGACACCTACCAGACCCTGGCCAGTGAGCTGACCAGCGCCCTGCTCGTGGAAGTCCAACAGGCCAATACACCGGCCGAAAAAATGGACACCTTCCTCGTCGGCTCGTTTTCGCCACGGGTCATGGACCCGCAACTGCTCGGGGTCTGGGTGGTGTTCTGGAGCCTGATCCGGCATTCGGAACACGTCAGCCAGACCCACGAAAAAAGCTACCGCGCCTACCTCGATCTGCTGCGCCAACTGCTGGACGATCTGGCGGCCAGCGAGGGTTTTGTCATCCACGACACGCGCCTGGCGGCCATTGGCTTATCGGCGATGCTCGACGGACTCTGGATCGAGTGGTGCCTGAACCCCGAAACCTTCAGCCCCGCCAACGGCCTCCACATCTGTCGTTGCTGGATAAAGGGGTTGCGTCACGGAGCATTCAGCACCGACGACGTCCTGGGAAGCGTGGCGCCCGAAGATCATGGCCAGGGTGCCGCTGACCGCGATCAGCCCGGCACCGATCATCAGTGACACGTCCATCAACGTGCCCCAGATCAGGTTCGACAGCGCGAACGCCCAGATCAGCCCGGTGTACTCGAACGGCGCCAGCAAGGTCGCGGTCGCGCGCTGAAAACTGGCGAACAGCAGGAACTGCCCGATACCGCCCACCAGCCCGGCCGCCAGCATGCCCAGCCAGGCCGGGGTGGGCGCCGGGGTGTGGGTCCAGGGCAGTGCCACCGTCATGCAAATCACAAACACCACGTTGGTGATCAGCATCTGCTCCAGCACCGAGGTCTGATCGTCGACCTGGCGCAACTGGATGTAGGTGAACGCCCAGCACATCGCCGCCAGCAGCGTGAGGATGATCGGCAACGGATCGGCGATGTGGCTCGGGCGGCAGGCGATAATCACTCCGACGAAGCCGATGATCAGGCTGAACCACTGCCAGCCGCTGGCGCGTTCCTTGAGGATCATCGCCGCCAGCACGGTGACCATGATCGGCGCTGAAAAATACAGGGTGGTCATCTCGGCGAGGGTCAGGTCCCGGGCCGCCGTGTAGTACAGCAGCCACGCCACGATCGACAACAAACCGCGCACCACCAGCAAGCGCCGGCTCGGTGAACGCCAGGCGCGCTGAACCAGCCTCATCCGCCCCGCGATCAAACAGGCCACGACCACCACCAAGCTGCGCCAGAACAGGATGGTGACCACCGAATAGTCGGCCACCAGCCACTTGATGACCGCGTCCTGCAACGCCAGGAACGCATAACCCAAGGTGCACAGGCCAATGCCCTGCAACGAACGGTCGACGATCGTTGGCGAACTCATCAAACCGACCTGCGCACGGGCGTCCCGCGCCGCTCGACGAAGCCGAACAGCGCCTCGATCAGGAAAGTCAGGCAGACGTACACGCCGGCTACCAGTAGCAACGGCTCATAGACTTGCAGGGTCTGCGCCCGCACCACGTTGGCGGCGCCCAGCAGGTCAATCACCGCAATGGTCGAGGCCAGTGCCGTGGACTTGAGCAACATCACCGTTTCCCCGGCCAGGGTCGGCAACAGCAAGCGCATCGCCCGGGGCAAGCGCACCCGCAACAAGGACTGGCGCGAGGTCATGCCGAAGGCCGAAGCCGCTTCCATTTCACCTCTGGGCACCGCCAGCAGACCGCCGCGAATCACTTCTCCGACGTAGGCGCCCATCGACACCACCAGAGCAAACACGATGTACCAGTAGCCGTCACGCAGGTAAGGCCAAAGGAAGCTGCCGCGAATCAACGGAAACTGCGCAAACAGGCTGCCGAGCCCGTAGTAGAAAATGTAGATCTGGATCAGCAACGGCGTGCCGCGAAACACGCTGGTATAGAACAGGCTGGCCTTGGCGATCACCTTGTATTTGGAGATCCGCGCCAGTGCCACCAGGATGGCCAACAAGAAACCGAACACACTGGACAGCAACAGCAGGGTAACGGTCGTTTGCAACCCTCGGCCCAACAGCGCTGCGTATTCAACTATCCACGCTGGAATCATTTCAATCACTCAGCCAAAGGCATCCAGCGACGAATGCGTCGCTCAAGCCGTCCCGACAGGTAGTTGGACACCAACGTCACCGCGTAATACATCGCCGCGGCCGTGAGGTAGAACAACAGATAATGACGCGTGGAACCCGCGCCTTGCTTGGCGGTGTACAACAGCTCGTTGGTGCCGACCACGCTGATCAAGGCACTGTCCTTGATCAGGTTGATCCACAGATTCGCCATCCCCGCCATCGCGAACGGCGCCATGATCGGCAACGTGACGCGCCGGAACAGGCCGAACCCGCTCAGGCCGAAGGCCCGCGCCGCTTCGATCTGGCCAAACGGAATCGCCTGGATCGCCGCCCGGAAGATTTCCGAGGCGTACGCGCCCTGCACCAGACCCAGCACCACGATGGCCGCCAGCGGTCCGCTGACATTCACCACGCCGTAACCCAGTTGGACCATCAGCGAGTTGAGCAGCATGGAACCGACGTAGTACAGCAACAGGATCAGCAACAACTCCGGCACCGCGCGGAACAACGTGGTGTAGCCGCGCATCAGCGTCGCAATCGGTTTCGGTGCGTTGAGCTTGAGGCAGGCCACGACCAGCCCGATGGCCAGCCCGAGCACAAAGGCCCCGGCCGAGATCTGCAGGGTCATCCACAACCCTTTGAGCAGCGCCCCGCCCCACCCTGTTTCGCTGAAATTGATCAACTCGAACATTGCTGGCATTTCATTCTCCAGTCAGTCACCTGTGGGAGCGGGCTTGCTCGCGAAGGCGGTGGGCCAGTCAACATCCTTGCTGAATGATGAACCGCCTTCGCGAGCAAGCCCGCTCCCACACGGGTTGTGTTCAGGTCAGAACGCAGGTTTCACGCTGGTGCCGAAGTAATGCTCGGAGAGGTCGTCGTAGTCCTTGCTGGCCAGCAAGGAGGTGATGGCCTTGTCGAGTTTGACCTTGAGCTCGGTGTCATCCTTGCGCAGACCGGCGCCCACACCTTTGCCGAAGATCGGGTCATAAGGCACCGGGCCGAGGTACGCCAGGTCCTTGGCATCGGGGGTCTTGACGAAGGCCGCCATGGCCGTGCCGTCCGCCATCATCAGGTCGATGCGCCCGGCAATCAGGTCGGCGTTGGCCGAGTCCTGGGTGTCGTAGTACTTAACGTCGGCAATTTTTTCGTAGTAGGTCTTCAGGAAACTCGCGCTCACCGTCGAGTTCTGCACGCCGATGGTCTTGCCCTTGAGGTCATCCGGATACTTCTTCACCGAAGCGTCCTTCGGCCCGACAATCGCAATCACCGAGTCGTAGTAGGCCTTGCTGAACGCGATCTGTTTTTCACGCTCTTCGGTCACGGACATGGAGGAGAAAATCACGTCGATCTTCTTCGCCAGCAACGACGGAATGATCCCGTCCCACGCCACTTCCTTGATCTCGCACTCGGCTTTCATTTCGCTGCACAGCTTGTGAATCAGGTCGACTTCAAAGCCTTTCCACTCACCATTGGCCTGTTTCTCGGTGTACGGCGGATAGGGTTCTGCCGCGACCGCGAACCTGATCGGTTGGGCTTGCGCCGCGCTCATGCCAGCGAGCATGACGCAGGCCACGCCGGTCAACCAGTTTGCCAAACGTCGATTTCCCATGATTTTTCCCCGTCTTTTTATGATGCGTTAGCGAGTCTGATGAGCGTTGACGAACTGCCGGCAACGTTCGCTGCGTGGGTGTACGAACACTTCATCCGGCGAACCGGTTTCTTCGATCAGCCCTTGATGCAAATAGGCGACTTTGGACGACACATCGCGGGCGAAAGCCATCTCATGGGTCACCAGGATCATGGTCCGGCCTTCTTCCGCGAGGGAGCGGATCACCCGCAGCACTTCACCGACCAGTTCCGGGTCGAGTGCCGAGGTGGGTTCATCGAACAGCATGACTTTGGGCCGCATGGCCAGGGCACGGGCGATGGCCACCCGTTGCTGCTGTCCCCCGGAGAGAAACGCCGGGTACTCGTTGCGCTTGGCCGCCAGCCCCACGCGTTCCAGCAAGGCTTCGGCCCGTTCAGTGGCTTCGGCACGGCTTTCGCGCAGGACCTGGGTCGGCGCTTCGATGAGGTTTTCCAGCACCGTGCGATGGGGCCAGAGGTTGAAGTTCTGGAACACCATGCCCAGGCTCGAACGAATCCGTACCAGTTGCTTGGCGTCCGACACCAGCGGTGCGCCGGGGCGATCGAAGTTCAGGTGAATGCTTTCGCCGTCCACCAGGATGCGTCCCTGGTCCGGCACTTCGAGCATGTTGATGCAGCGCAGCAAGGTACTTTTGCCCGAGCCGCTGGCGCCGATCAGGGAGATCACGTCGCCTTCACGGGCGGTCAGCGAGACGCCCTTGAGCACCTCGATATTACCGAAACGTTTGTGCAGGCTGTCGACTTCGATCATGGTCCGGGCCGCAACCGGCTCAGCTGTTGCTGCGCGGGTGACACGGGCAATCACGGGCCGGGGCGCTTCGCCTTTGAGCACCAGGACAAAGTCGCGAATGCGCTGGCAGGCCTGGGCCAGTCGTTCTTCGCCCAGCGTGAACGAGATACGCACGAAGCCTTGTGCCGGCTCACCGAATGCGGCGGCGTCCAGCACCGACACATGCGCTTCGCGCAACAGGCGCCAGGCGAATTCCAGCGAGGTCAGCCCGGTATCACGCACATCCACCAGCACAAACATGCCAGCATCGGGGTTGAGCACGGAAATCCCTGGGCAATCCGACAGGCCCGCGACGACCAGATCCCGGCGATGGCGATAGATTTCGCGCATGCCGTGGGTGACTGCTTCATGGGACTCCACGGCTTTAAGCGCGGCCTCCATGACAAACCCCGGCAAGCCGTAGAGCATGCTCAGCACCAGGTTTTCCGCATGGGCGACCATTGCTTCATCGGCGATGATCCAACCGGTGCGCCAGCCAGTCATCGCGTGGGATTTCGACAGGCTGCCGATCACCACGCAACGCTCGGCCATGCCCGGCAACGACGCCAGGCTCAGGTGTTCGCGCTCGAAGGTCAGGCTTTCATAGACCTCGTCCACCACCACCCACAAATCATGGGCGATAACCAGGTCGGCAATGCCTTGCAGCTCTTCGCGGCTGAGCACCACGCCGGTTGGGTTGTTGGGGTTGGAGAAGAAAATCGCCCGGGTCTTCGGGGTGATGGCTTTGGCGAGGACGGCGGCGTCGAGGCGAAAGCCCGCGTCCGCCGAGCAAGGCACGCGGACCAATGTTGCGCCGGAGGCCTTGAGGGTCGCCTCGTAGGTGACGTACATCGGGTCCAGGGCAATCACTTCATCGCCGACATTGAGCAAGCACATCGAGGCGGCGAACAAAGCGTTCTGTGCCCCGGCGACGATGATGACGTTGGAGGCGTTCACTTCGCGGTCGAACAAGCCGCTGTAGCGGGTGGCGATGGCTTCGCGCAAGGCCTGGCGGCCGGCGATTTCGGTGTAGTGGGTGTCGCCTTCACGCAAAGCGTGGATTGCGGCGTCGGTGATGAAATCCGGAGTGGGGAAATCCGGGTCTCCGACACTGAGAATAATCACATCTTCGCCACGGCGCCGGGCTTCGAACGCTGCATTGTGAATATCCCAGGCGGCGACGCCATCGCCTGAAATCCGCTCAACAAAGGGTGAAAACCGCATGCCAGTGCCTCGTTCGAATGGAAGAAACGCAAGCCCGCAACCAACCGGGGGTGGTGGAGCCAACATAGCCGACGCTGAACAGTCGTTCAATAGAAAACTCATGGTGGTTCGTGTTCAGCGTAAACAGGTCGTTTTCACGACAGTCGAGCCGTTATTTCAGTAGGATTTTTCCTGGTTTTATCGACACGCGCAGGCGTGCTTGAGCTCGATCAGGGTTACGCCGGCGTGGGCAAAACCGTGGCGCAGATCGCGTTCCAGTTCGTTGAGGCTTTGCGGCTCGTGCACCGTGCAGCCGAAGGCTTTGGCCAACAGTGGGAAATCCGGATTGCGCGGCAATACGCCCACCGGTTCGATGTCCAGGCTGAGCATGTCGTCGCGAATCTGCCCCAGGGCGTCGTTGTTCCAGAGCAGCACCACGAGCGGACTGTCCAGTTCCTCGACGGCAGTGGCCAGTTCCTGCGCGGTGTAGAGAAATCCGCCGTCGCCCACCAGTACCAAGCCGGGTCGTTGCGGCGCGCCGAACTTCGCACCGATGCCCGCCGGCAAGCCATACCCAAGGGTGCCGTAGCCGGTGGGATGCAACCAACTGCGGACACCCTGGCTGGCGAACGCGTAATTGCCGGTGTAGGCCAGTTGGGTCATGTCGGTGCTGATGACAGTGTCGGCGGGCATCGCGGCGGCGATGCGGTCCAGAATCTGTTGGTGGATCGACTGCAATTCAGCGTGGCCGCTGCGGATCGCCGCTTTCAATGCGGCCACCGCCGTTACCGATTCACGAGAATCCCGCGCCGCGTCAGGCAGGCGTGCCAGTAAAGCCCCGAGGGTTTGCCGGGCATCGCCATGCAAAGCGACGGCGCAAGGATAGAAATCGTTGAACTTGCGTGGATCGATATCGACCCGGAGCACGTCACCGCTCAGCGGCAGGCGCTCGCGCCAATAATCGGTGTCAGCCATTTCGGTGCCGACGGCCAGCACCACGTCCGCTTGCGCGATCAGGTCCCAACCGGGTTGCACGCACAGGCTGGAGCCGGCATTCAGCGGCGCATCCGGCGCCAGCAGACCTTTGCCGGCCACACTGGTGAACAGCGGCGCGGCGAGATGTTCGCTCAAGGTCTGCAACTCGGCCCCCGCCGCCAATGCACCGCCACCCGCGATGATCATCGGACGCTTGGCCTGTTGCAGACGCCGAGCCGCGTCATCCAGCGCGCCAGCCTCCGGCAGACCGCGCCCGGGACGCCGCACCACCTCTGCGCTCCAGTCGCGGCTGATCGCCCCGGCCAGCACATCCAGTGGCACCGAAATATGCACGGGGCGTGGCCGCTCGCTGTCGAACACGGCAAAGGCGCGGGCGATCAGCTCAGGCAAATCGTCAGTGCTAAGAGCCACTGCCGAAAACGCGGTGATGGGCGCTGTGATTGCCCGTTGATCCTGGGTTTCATGCAGGCTGCCCCAGCCTTTGCCGAGGCTTGAAGTGTGGTTGACGCTGGAGATCACCAGCATCGGAATCGAGTCGGCGTAGGCCTGGCCGATGGCGGTCGCTGCGTTGGTGACGCCGGGGCCGGTAATGATGAAGCACACGCCGGGCTTGCCGCTGACCCGGGCATAACCATCGGCCATAAAACCGGCGCCCTGCTCATGGCGGGTCAATACATGCCGAATGCCACTGCCAGGCAGTCCGCGATACAGCTCCAACGTATGCACGCCGGGAATGCCGAACACGGTGTCGACGCCGTAATTGGCCAGCAGACGCACCAATGCCTGGCCGCCGGTGAGGCTCAAAGAAACAGGTTGCGGGGTCGATTGGAAGCTCATGCAAGCCCTCGATTTATTGTTCTGAAGTGATGGAGGATGGTGTCGATACTAAACACTCGTTCAACAGAGAGGCAAGCTTTTACTGTCTTGCGAACTCACATCACAAACATAAATTAATTATTTGTTTTTAAAGGAATTTATATAGAAGACATGAATCGCCAACGGCCAGTTGTTACATCTTCGAACATACCTGAATGCTCAGGCTGCCAACGATGCACCGGCAGTAAACAGATAGCCTGCACCGTGAATGGTGATGATCAATTCCGGTTCGGCCGGGTCGTCATGCAGCTTGCGGCGCAGGCGCCCCACCAGCACATCAATCGAGCGATCGTTGGGCAGCCATTCGCGGTTGCGCAACTGGTCCATCAACTGGTCGCGGCTCAAAGTGTGACCGCTGTTGCGCATGAACACATTGAGCAACTGGAACTCGCCATGGCTGAGCAGGGTTTCGCGACCGTCACAACCCTTGAGGCGGCGGCGATCAGTGTCCAGAGTCCAGTCGGCAAAACGCTTGAGATGCGCGTCGGGTTGCACGAGCAATTGAGCGTGCTGCACACGCCGCAGCAGGTTGCGGGCGCGGGTGAGTAATTCGGGTGAAGGCAAAGCCAGGGTCAGGTAATCATCGGCGCCGCATTCCAGGCCAGCGAGACGTTCGGCGTCATCGCCACCCACCAAGATAATCCCGACCTCCGAACGCTCGCGCCATTGGCGAGTCAGGTTCAGAGCGTTGCCGCGTCGCAAATGCGCGTCCAGCAACACCAGCCCCACCGAGAAACGCTCAAGGCACGTATCGGCCTGATCGGCGCTGTCGGCGCAGTGGACCTCATACCCTTCCCCGGCCAAAAAACCCTGCAACGATTCCCGCAGCAGCGGCTCATCACTCACCACCAGCACGCACGGCATCACCTTCATGACCTGGCTCCTGTTCGTGCCGCGAACGGCCGATTTTTGGAATTTTACGAAGCGCGAAGACCTGCACTGTAGCCGCTGCTGAACAGTTGATCAACAAGCCGGAATTATTGCGCGACGAACCGCCGAAACCCGCCCATTTGCAGACCATCGACCCACGCCTCACAAATCAACACGCCCTGAGTCGGGGTAAAAGTGCTGGGATTGAGCCCGCATTCCAGCCACAACCCATCCAGTAACGCGCTCAAGCCGATGGACGCCAGGCCACTGTCGAAACCCTCCCAGCCCTCCTCCTGGGCCAGCAGGGTCAAGGCTTCGCCCATGATGGTCCGGTACTCGCCATAGGAATGATCGTGGGCGCGGTTGATCGCATCGGCGGTTTTCACCGCGCCCCAGAACGCCAGCCAGGCTTCAAGCAGTTCGGGATCGAGCATGCGCGAGGAAAACGACGCTTCGAAAAACGCCGACAGATGCCGTCGCGCACCGTTGCCCGAAGCAGCCACGGACTCGCGCAACAGCCGCATCACCTGCCCGGTGATGTGCAGATAAGCATCGGCGACCAGTTCATCCTTGCCGGCGTAGTGATGACTGATCAACCCCACCGACACCCCGGCCTCCGCGCAAATCTTGCGGATCGAGGTGCCGACAAATCCATACTTTTTCAGGCACGTCAGCGTGGCGGCCACCAGATTGGCCTTGCGCAACCTGGGATCCATTCGCAAAAAACGCGCTTCCTCGGCCATAGTGCTCCTGCCCTCTCGACATCAACGGATCGGATACAGCGCCTCGTCAAATTGCGCCAGGCGCGGGAAGACCAGCGGCGAATCCTGATGCAGATTCTCCAGGCGCTGCTGGTAATCGAGCAGAAACTGTCCGCGAGCTTCAGCACTGATGTAAGGCACATGCCACGCCACAAACGGCGGCAACACGTCGAGGCCGACATACGCCAGCGTGCCGCGCAGCAGTGGGCGCAGCATGTCCTCCAGCGGACCGTGAATCGCGTCTTCGCCGAACATGTGCTCACGCCCGCCAAGGGTCACGGTGACCAGCGCTTTCTTGCCCGCCAGCCCACCCTGATCGTAGAAACGCTTGCCGCCGTAGCACACGCCGGACACCAGCACTCGGTCGATCCAGCCCTTGAGAATCGCCGGCATGGAAAACCAGTAGATCGGAAAGTTGAGGATCAGCAGGTCGGCCCACAGCAACTTGTCCAGTTCCTGCTGGATGTCCTGGGCCAGGCTTTTGGTCTTCACGCCCAAGCGTTGTTCGAGGGCGTAGACCAGATACTCGGGGTTGTCCCGGTCGGAAAAATCCTCGGCGCTGGCGACCGGGTTCCAGTTCATGGCGTAGAGGTCCGACACCTGGACCGCGTGCCCTTGGGCTTGCAGCGTTTGCACCGCCTGATCGCGCAAAGCGTTGGTAAAGGATTGCGGTTCGGGGTGGGCGTGAAGAATCAAAACGTTCATTTGAGCAGCCTTATGGCAATCGATGATGCAGTCAGTGTTCAGGCCAGGCGGATCAGTGCATCCACCGCCACCGCGCCTTGGGCATTGACCAGCAAAGGGTTCACATCCAGTTCCAGCAAGCGCTCGGCGTTCTCGCCGGCGTAATCCGCCACGGCACGAATCGCCCGGACCAACGCCGGCATATCCATCGCTGGCCCACCGCGAAACCCAGTGAGCAACGGCGCACAGCGCAGGCTCAGAAGCGCATCGTGGATGGCCTGGTCGGTGGTCGGCAGCAACAGGCTGCGACTGTCCTTGAGCAGCTCGACCAGAATCCCACCCGCTCCGATCACCAGCGCCAGGCCGAAGCCGGTTTCGCGTTTGATCCCGACGATCAGCTCAGCCAAGGGCGGCGACGCCATGCGTTCAAGCAGCACCTGATCGAACACCAGCCCCGGTGCATGCTTCGCAAGATTGCCGCGCATGCTTTCCAGCGCTGATTGCAAAGCCGCCGGGTCTTTCAGGTTGAGAGCAACTCCACCGGCCTCGGTTTTGTGCGGCAGGTCGGCGCTGACCACTTTGAGCACCAACGGATAGCCAAGGTGCTCGGCCTGCTCCAGGGCCTGTTCGGGACGGCACAACCGCGCTTCCGGCAAGGGCAGGCCAAACGGACGCAATGCCTGTTTGGATTGCCACTCATCCAATAGCTGTCCTTCAGAAACCAACGCAGCGGGACAGATCGGCGCCAGCACCGATTCACCTTTGGCCAGCAACACCCGGCGGCGCGTCTGGTATTGGGCGATCCGCCCCCACGCCGCCAAACCATCCTCAATCCCTTGCAGCGCGGCAACGCCACGGGCATGCAGCCGATCACGGGCACTGGCCGGGAGCAATTCGGGGAACGCCGACGTCACCACACCGGTCTTGCCATGCTGCTCCAGCCGTTCGCAAAACAACTCCAGCAGCAAGTCGCATTCCTTGCGCTCACCGGTGGATTCGGCCGGGTAATCCAGCACCAGCAATGCCGCATCAGCAGGCGTGCGCAAAACGCTGTCGAGCATGTTTTCCAGCGCATCGCGATCGCCCCAGATTGCCGTGGTGAAATCCAGTGGGTTGACCAGGTTGGCGTAGCTCGGTAACACCTGCGCCAGATCCGCGCGCTGGCTGTCGTCAAATGTGGGCAGGGTCAGGCCGTTGCGTTCGGCGTAGTCGGCGATAAATCCTGCGTCGCCACCGGAACACGCCAGCGCCGCGAGGCTCGGACCGGCCGGCAGACGACCACACGCCGCAGCCTTGAGGGTTTCGACAAAACTCACCGGCCCGCTGACCCGGATCACCCCGAGACGCTCGAACAGGCTGTCATACAGCGCATCGGAACCGGCCAGGGAACTGGTGTGACTCAACGCCAGCTCCGCGCCGATCTGCGACACGCCGGTTTTCAGGGCGATTACCGGAATGCCTTTCTCCAGCGCCTTGTGCGCGGCGCGGGCAAAACCGGGGACGTTCTTCAGCCCTTCGAGGTGCAGACCGATGGCCGTCACACGCGGTTCGTCGAGCAGCACGTCCATCAATTCCGCAACACCCAGTTGCGCCTGATTGCCCACCGAGGCCATGTAGGCCAACGGCAGCGAACGATCACTCATGCTCAGGTTGTAGGCAAAATTGCCGCTCTGGGTCAGCACCGCGACGCCCTTCTCTACCGCTTTGCCGCCATGGGCCACCGGCCACAACGCGGCGCTGTGCAGGTAGTCGAGCAAGCCGTAGCAATTCGGCCCAAGCAGCGCCATGTCGCCGGCGGCTTGCAACAGTTGCACCTGCATCGCCTGGCCTTCCTCGCCGGTTTCCGCGAAACCGGAGGCATAGCAGATCGCCCCGCCCGCGCCCTTGAGCGCCAGTTCGGCGACGCAGCTCAACGTCAGTTCGCGGTTGGTAGCGATAAACACCGCATCCGGCCCGCAAGGCAAGTCGGCAACCGACGCCACGCAAGGAATGCCCTCAAGGCTTTCGTGCTGCGGATTGACCAGCCACATCTGCCCCTGAAAGCCACCGTCAGCGCAGCGTTTGAACGCCCGCGCCATGCTGCGCCCACCGACAAATGCCAAATGCTGCGGCGCCAGCATGCGCTTGAGATTGTCTCTGATTGACATGGGATTCTCCTCGACCGATCAGCGCAGCAGCGGCCGCAGCAGTTCGCGGGAAATGATGTGGCGCTGGATCTCCGACGTGCCTTCCCAGATCCGCTCGATCCGCGCGTTGCGCCAAATGCGCTCCACCGGTCCCTCGTCCATCAGGCCCATGCCGCCGAAAATCTGCACCGCCTCATCGGCCGCGCGGCCCAGTACTTCGCTGGCGAACAGCTTGGCCATGCCGGCCTCGCCGTCGGTCATGGTGCCCTGGTCCATTTTCCAGGCGGCGTACAGCGCCAGCAGTTCGGCGGCGCGGATTTCAGTGGCCATGTCCGCCAACTTGAACGAGATGCCCTGGTAAGTGCCGATGGCGTGGCCGAACTGCTTGCGGTCCGCCGCCCATTGCAGCGCCACGTCCAGCGCACGCTGGGCCTGACCGACACAGTTGGCCGCCACCATCACCCGGCCAGCGGTCAACCAGGCGTTGGCAACCTCCCAACCCTTGCCGACTTCGCCCAACACTTTGGAGGCCGGTACGCGGCAGTCGTCGAAGAAGATTTCGCTGGTGTGATAACCGCGATTGCTCACGCATTTCGGGCCACGGCGGATGGTCATCCCCGGCGTGTCGCGATCCACCAGGAACGACGTCACGGCGTTGCGCTGGCGACCGTTGTGCTCATAGGTGTCGGTGACCGCGAACACAATCGCAAAGTCGGCATGCCCGGCGTGGCTGATGAAATGCTTGCTGCCGTTGATCACGAAGTTATCGCCATCGCGCACCGCGCGGGTCTTGATCGCGTTGGCATCGGAGCCGGCGCCCGGTTCGGTCAGGGCAAAACAGTCGACCTTCTCGCCACGCACGCAGGGCAACAGATAATCCTCGACCTGCGCGCCAGTGCAGGCCATGAGGATTTTCGACGGGCGCGCAACGAACACATGCAGCGCCCACGACACTTTGGACAATTCGCGCTCGACCAGCGCCTGGGACAGGTAATCGAGGCCGCCACCGCCGACCTCTTCCGGCATGTTGAAGGCATAGAAACCTGCGGCGATCGCCTTGGCGCGAATCTGCGCGGCCAATTCCGGCGGCACCGCATCGGCGCGGTCGACGGTTTCTTCGTGGGGCAGCAGCTCTTTCTCGACAAAACGCCGCACCGCTTCCACCAGCATGTCCTGCTCTTGAGTCAGTTGGAAATTCATGGCTGTACGTCCCTGCTGTTGGATTAGCGGCCGATAAAGTGAGGGGTGCGTTTTTCCACGGCGGCCTTGAGGGCTTCGGCGCCGTCGTGGCTGCGACCGCAGAGCAAACCAGCTGCCTGTTCGGCTTCAAGCTGTTCGGCGAGGCTGCGTTGGGCGCCATCGCGGATCAGCACTTTGGTCTGCATGAAGGCGAAGGTCGGGCCGTTGGCCAGGCGCGTTGCCAGCTCGGCGGCGCTGTCCAGCAACTGCTCATCGGCGCAGATCTCGCTCACCAATCCGGTGGCCAAGGCGCGATCGGCACTCCAGATTTCGTCGAGGAACAGCAGACGCTTGGCCTGTTCGGCGCCGATCAGGCGTGGCAAGTGCCAACTCGCGCCCGCATCCGGCGAGTAGGCCAGGCTGGTGTAGCCGGCCTTGAACCGCGCGGATTGGGCGGCCAGGCGAAAATCGCAGGTCAGGGTCAAATCCATCCCGGCGCCGACGGCAATGCCGTTGATGGCGGCGATCGTCGGTTTGCTGAAACCATGCAGGCGGTTCATCAAGGTGTGGGCGGTTTCGGTCCAGCCGTAGGTTTCCAGGATGCCGCGGCTTTCCGCATCGGCCCATTCGGCCACATCGGCACCCGCGCAGAAGCCTTTGCCGGAACCCGTCAACACCAGCACCCGGACATCGGGATTGGCATCGTGCTCGTCGAGCAGGTTGATCAAGGCCTTGAGGGTCGGAATGTCCAACGCGTTGCGCTGTTCGGGGCGATTGAGCGTGACGCAGGCGATGCCGTTTTCTACCCGGCTCAGCAGTGTCGAATGAGAAGTCATGAAAGGCCCTCGTCTTATTGTTTTTGAGTTGCGGGAGTTGAATTGCTGCCGATACTAAACAAGTGTTCAGTAAGGCGGCAATCCCGTGCCAAAAGGCCCTGTAACACCTGTTACAGGACTTAATTCATTGATTAATTTCTGGTTTTTCTAGAAACAGGGATGGCGACAGGTGGAAGTTGTTACATCTTCGAACAACTCCCTCCCGCATTCGCCGGTCGAGCGAGCCGGAATTACTTGCCGGTTTTCACGTTGTTCCACACCCGGGTCATGGCCCGCATGCCTTGGGCGTCGTGGGTCTTTTGCGTAAACAGGCGTTGGCGCGTCGCGTCATCCGGGTAGATCGCCGCCGTGGCCAGCACATCCGCATCGACTAACGCGGTCGCCGCCGCGTTGCTGTTGGCGTAGTGAATCAGGTTAGTGACGTCGGCCATGTTCTGCGGCTGCAACAGGAACTCGATGAACTTGTGCGCATTCGCGGCATGGGTCGAATCTTTCGGGATGTACAGGTCATCGAACCAGATCAGCGAACCTTCCTTGGGCACGAAATAGGACAAGTTGGTCTTGAGCCCCGCCTCTTTCGCCCGCGCCTGGGCGGTGGCGGCGTCACCGGACCAGGTCATGGCCAGGCAAATGTCGCCGTTGGGCAAACTGTTGAGGTAACTCACCGAGTCAAACTTCTTGATGTACGGGCGGACCGCCAACAGCACGTCCTGCGCGGCTTTAAGGTCTTCGGCAGAGGCACTTTGCGGGTCGCGTCCAAGGTATTGCAGGACCAATGGAAGGACTTCAGTGGGAGCGTCGAGCATCGTCACGCCGCAATCGGCGAAGCGCGAAACGACTTTCGGATCGAACAGCATCGCCAATGAACCGATCGGCGCATCCGGCATCCGCTCCTTGATCATGTCGACGTTGTACGTCACCCCGTTACTGCCCCAGGTGTAAGGCGCCGAATAGATAAGACCCGGATCGTAAGCCTGCAACTTTTGCACAATCTCCGGGTTCAGGTTGCTCCAGCTCGGCAACTGCTTCTTGTCCAGCGGCTGGAACACGTTCGCCTTGATCAACGGGGGAACCAGCGACGCGTTAAGCATGACCAGGTCATAACCGGAGTGGCCAGTCAGCAGTTTGGCCTGGACCGTTTCGTAACCATCAAAGGTGTCGTAGATGACTTTAATGCCGGTGGCCTTCTGGAAATTCGCCAGGGTGTGCTCACCGATATAGTCCGACCAGTTGTAGATGCGCAGCGTGTCATCCGCCTCCGCCGCATGAGTCACCGAGCACACAGGGAAAAGCAACAGACTGAAAAGGATGGCTAGCGCAGTTCGCATTTCTATTCACCTTTTGGTGTTTTTCTTCTGAAGGAAACGTGCGCCTTTACTATTTAGCCATTGAGGAATCGGCACCATACTCCAAATGGGTAGGTGCACGTTGTGTCGACAGGATGTGTTGGCGATGCCGCTCTAGGCTTTCTGCAACCACTCGATAAACTGCGCGAACAACTCCGACTGCGAGTTGATGCCCAGCTTCAAGTACAGGTTTTTGCGGTGCATGCGCACGGTCTCGGGGGAGATGCCCATTTCCCGAGCGGCGGATTTGATCGAGTGCCCGCGCAAGACCATGTGCGCACTCTCGCGCTCGCGCTCGGTCAGCACGTCACAGCCGAATTGCTGCATCGCCACCTGGATGCGCTGGTTGACCGCCGTTGACGCCACCGGCGCGGCGGACGCCATTGAATCGCGCTGTTGGTCAATGTAGCCGCACTGGCGGATGAACAGCCGCACCATCGGCTCGACGGCCCGCAGCACGTCCAACTGATCGGCGCTCAGGCTGCTGGCGCCCATGCCCTGGAACAGACTAACGGAAATCTTGCTGTGGTCGTCCAGGTTGACGATGTAATAGCTGTCTTCGGTGCAGCCCAGATTCAGGTAGTAGGTTTTGTAGTACTCGCTGTCGAAAAAGTCGTCCGGGGCGATTTCGGCCAGCGAATAAAAGCCTTGGGCCAAACCACTGTCCACCGCGAGGCAGAATGGATCGAGCAAATAGCCCACGGAGAAGTAACGATTGAGGATCGCGTCCAGGTGCTGCTCGGGAATGCCGTGCTGATAGAGCAACCTGGGCGGGCAGTCCTTGCGCTCCAGGCTGATCATCACCGACTCGACCGGCGCCAGCGCCGTCAGCGCCACCACCAGATGCCGCAGTGCATCGGGCTCGGCGCCATGCTGGAACGCGCGCTCAAGTTCCACATGCCATTGGTGCAGCGCATGCAGTGCCAGGGTGATCGAATGAGAGGGGGCCGATGAGTTCATGCCGGCCAGTCTAGCGATTGCCCCCTCCCCGCGCAAAGGTGCGAAACGCCGGCTCATTGCCCGGCGTAATCACCGCTGCATTGCAGCTCCACGGCGACTTCGAGGATGCATTCGCGCAGCGTCTCGACGATCTCATCGACCTGCGCATGGCTGATCGTCAACGGCGGCGACATCACGTTGAGGTGCACGATCGGCCGCACCAGCAAGCCTTTGTACTGGGCGCGCAGATGGATTTTCTCGCCGATGTTCAACGCCTCCGGAAACAGCTTTTTCGTGCGCTTGTCTTCAACGAATTCAACGCAGGCCATCAATTTCTTGCAGCGCACATCCCCCACCAGCGGCAAGCCTTCCAGGGTCTTCAGGCGCTGCTCAAAGTACGCGCCCACATCATCTACATGGGCCAGCAGGTTTTCCCGCTCGATGATTTCGATGTTCTTCAGGGCGGCCGTGCAGCACACCGGATGGCCGCTGTAGGTAAAGCCGTGGGTGAAACAGCGGCCCTGGCCCGGCTCGCTGATCACGTCCCAGATGCGTTGGGAAAAGATGCAGGCACCCAGCGGCAGATAAGCAGAAGTCAGGCCTTTGGCGGTGGTGATGATGTCGGGTTGCACACCGAACACATCGAGGGATGAAAAGAACTTGCCCAAGCGCCCGAAGGACGTGACCACTTCATCCGCGACAAACAGAATGTCGTACTTCTGGCAGACCTCCCACATCCGCCGCAAATACCCTTCCGGCGGAATGATCACGCCGCCGGAGCCCATGATCGGCTCGGCATAGAACGCGGCCACCTTGTCCGCGCCGATGCTCAGGATCTTGTCCTCGAACTCGCCGACCAGGAATTCCAGCAGTTGCGCTTCGTCCATGCCTTCCGGCGCCCGGTAAGGGTTGGGGCTGGAAACGTGATGGATTTTATCGTGGGCATAGTCGAACTCGGGGACCCGGTCTGCGGCTTTGTTGCCGATCGACATCGTCAGGCACGTCGAGCCGTGATAAGCGCCATGCCGGGCGATCACGTGCTTTTTCTCAGGCTTGCCCCGGCAGTTCTGATAGTACTGAATCAACCGGTAGCTGGTGTCCACCGCCGTCGAACCGCCGGTGGTCAGGAACACGTGATCCAGATCCCCTGGCGCCAGGCTCGCAAGTTTCTCGCACAAGCGAATGGCGACGGTATTGGCCATATCGGAGAAGGGATTGGAATAGGCCAGTTGACGGACCTGGTCGGCGATGGCGTCGGCCATTTCTTCGCGACCGAGGCCAATGTTAGTGCACCACATGCCGCCCACCGCATCGAGGAAGCGGTTGCCGTCGGCGTCGTAGATGTAGGCGCCTTCGCCGGCAACAATGTTCAGCGCGCCCTGCTCCGCGTGGTCATCGAACACGTGGTAGCCGTGCATGTAATGCGCCTTGTCAGCACGGGTCAGCTTGGCCTGCTCGGCAGGGGTCAAAACGGCAGGTTTTGAAATCGGCATGAACGCGTCCCTCTCGAATAGTTGTGATGCCGATCATTCAGCCGATTGCCTGGCGGCGCCATACTCCAAATGGGTAGGTGCTATTTACATCGCAGAGGATGGGGATTCTGCCAGAGGCAAAATCATGCACTTTTAGAAAGTTCAACTTTTACAACTAAACTCTCCTACACTGAACATACGCCCGGGAGATCAATCGCAAAAAACTTACTACTGAGCACCGCTCTTTGTAGTATGGTGACAACATTCAGGCGCCATTTAAGTGACTGAAAAACCATCCCAAGTAAAACCAAGCACCTAACTTCAGAAATCGCGACTATCAAACTAAACAAATAATTCACACGCACTGACGAACGGCTACAAAATATAAATACCTTTTTAAAAACAAAGCATTGAAGGCGTATTTACAACAATAAAAGACTTTTCAAGAATTACAGAAAACAAGAAAAGACCGACCTAAAACATGAAAGTTTCAATCTTATTTATTTAATTAAAAATCGCATATAACGCTTTAACATTCCAATCTTCAATGCTAATAATCCGGCCGCTTCCGGGCTCCAGGCGATACACCCCTCTCACATGAAGTGAACATCAGCCATCACGCTGATGCCCTCCCGGCATTAACTAAAATCCAATAACGCCAGCTCGCTCAAGTTAAAAAACAACTTGGGTCTGCTCTTGTGCTGCGCACTAAAACTGCGCGAGGAAGGCCTCTCATCGCTCGTCATCATCCAAGGATTAAAATCCTTTCGATCTTCGGTACCCGCCCAGAAGCCATCAAGATGGCGCCTTTGGTCAAAGCCCTCGCTGCAGAACCTGGCATTCATTCGCAGATCTGCATCACTGGCCAACATCAAAGCATGCTGAAGCAGGTGTTGGATCTGTTTGACCTCCAGGCCGATTACACCCTTGATGTGATGACGCCGCACCAGACGCTCAACTCGCTGACGGCGGCGCTCTATGCAGCAATTGACCCGGTGCTGGAACAGACCTGCCCGGACCGTGTGCTGGTGCATGGCGACACCACCTCGGCCATGGTCGCCGCGATGGCCGCGTTCCATCGGCGCATCCCGGTTGGCCATGTGGAAGCCGGGCTGCGAACCGGTGATATCTACAGCCCGTGGCCGGAAGAAATGAACCGGCGCTGCATCGACCTCGGTGCCGACATGCTGTTCGCGCCGACCCTTGAATCGCGGCAGAACCTGCTCGACGAACGCCTGCAAGGCCGCGCCTTCATCACCGGCAACACGGTGATCGACGCGTTGCAAATGACCGCCCGGCGAATCGAGCAAGACGCTGACCTGCGGGCCAGCCTGGACCAACAATTCTCGTTCCTGCAGCCTGGCCGCAAGGTCCTGCTGGTGACCGGGCATCGTCGTGAAAACTTCGGCGAAGGCTTCCTCGATATCTGCAAGGCCCTGAGCCACCTGGCCCGGCGCACGGACATCCAGATCGTCTACCCGGTGCACTTGAACCCGAATGTCATGGGCCCGGTCACCGAGCATCTGGGCGACCTGCCCAACGTGCACTTGATCAAGCCGCTGGACTACCTGGCGTTCGTGCGCCTGATGCAACGGGCTCACGTGATCCTCACCGACTCCGGTGGCGTGCAGGAAGAAGCGCCATCCCTGGGCAAACCGGTGCTGGTGATGCGCGATGTCACCGAACGCCCGGAAGCGGTCGCGGCGGGCACTGTGCGCCTGGTCGGCACCGCGCCGGACTCGATCATCGCCGGCGTCAACGCGCTGTTCGATGACGACCTGCTGTGGCGCCGCTGCTCCCAGGCGGCCAACCCTTATGGCGATGGCCAGGCCAGTGCACGCATCGTCGATGCGCTCATGGGGCGTCCGGTGGATGAGTTCCTCGTGGCGCGGCTGCCGTTGCCGAAGTTCCTGCATCACCCGTCGACGGTGCCTGCCCCCGAGAAAAGACACCCGGCTTTCACCTCTCAATAAACCGAACCGTATCTCCCCTTATCAGCTCGAGATCTACCTGAATGAAGCCTTCCGTTGCCATCCATACGGGTGCGTTCAGCGCCCTTGCCTGTGGCGTGAGCCTGCTCGCGCTCATGCCGACCTTTGCCTTGGCCGCGGACAACCCGCTCACCCAGGCGATCAATCGACTCAATGCCGATACCCGGCAGGAGCGTGAGATCCGCTTGAGCGATCTGGGGATCGACGCACCGATCATTCTCGGCTCCACCGATGCCCGACGCGAACTGTATCTGCCGGTGCCGGCCGGTGTGCCGCTGACCGATGCCACGCTGAATTTCAACGCCAGTTACCTCAATGGCGAAGGCGGTCGCAACACCTTGCTGCTGTCGCTGGACGGTTACCCGGTGCGCGCCGAAGGGCTCAGCGAACCTCAGGGCGACGCCAGCGCCACCTTGGGCGTGGACAAGCAGGCACGGGACAGCGGCTCGGTGCGCCTGGGCATTGCCTGGTCGTCGGTGGTGTCCCGCGTGTTGTGCGAAGACCAGCGCGCCATCGGCAACGTCTTGCGTATCGAACCGGACACTCGCCTCTCCTACAGCTACGACGCCAGCCAGTTGCAGAACGTCGGTGCAGCCTGGACCGCATTGCCTGGCAAACCCGGGATCATGGTCGCGCCGGGCACCTTGTCCGCTGAAAGTTACAACGCGGCGTGGCGCCTCGGTGTAGCACTGGAACGCATCGGCAAGCACAGCCGCATCCTGCCGTTCCCGGCGCTGCAAGACAGTGTTGATCTCAGCAACCTGCGCATCCCGGCTGAGTTGCTGGCCATTCCGGCATTCGCCAGCCTCAACGGCAAAGGCTCGCAGGTGTTGACGGACCCGGCACAAATTGGCGCGCTGCTGATGCTGGGCCAGACCCCGAACGTCCAGGCCGACCTGGCGATCAACGACCCGCAACTGCTCAAGACGGTTAACGAATCCCTGGATGCCTTGCAGAGCCAGATTCAAGGCCTCGACGCCACGGCTGCCAGCGCTTTCACGCAATGGCGCGAACGGCACATCAATGCCGGCCTGGCCGTTAGCGTTACCGACAATGTGCGCCTGAGTCTGCTGGGCGCGCGTCCGGTCTTGATGATCGCGCCGCAAGCAACTGGCAAGGCCCTGGCCTTGTTCAGCTCGGCCTGGAACAAACTGGCTCGCAGCCGCGACCTGACGGTCAGCGAAGCGCAGTTGCCATTGAGCGCCGACGGCCGTGTGGCCTTGTCGCGCCTGGGCGGTAACCCTGGCGCCATCGACGTGCTGGCGAAATCCGACTGGAGCACTTCGTTCCCGCTGGGCAGCGTGGCCTACGACGGTCGCCTGCCGGTGAAAGCGGTGATCGATGTGTCCGCCGCACCTGGCGCCTCAGACACCGCACCGGTGGCTTCGCTGTTTCTCAATGACTATCTGATTGGCGCCCAACAACTTGTGGCCAACGGCGAGAAGCAACGCATCGAAGCGCGTATCCCGCGTTATGCCGTGGGCGCGACCAACGTGTTGCGCGTGTCGTTCCAGCGCCAACCGGTTAGCGATCGCTGCCTGGAAACGCCCCAAGCGTTCCCGGTCTCGGTGTTGCCGACCAGCCACATCGTGCTGGAAAAAACCGCGCTGGATGACGACTTCTCCGGCATGGCCGCGCGCTTTGCCATGGACACGCAAATCATCGTGCCGCAGGCCTATCTCGAGCACCCGGCGAGCAGCCTCGGGCAAGTGATTTCGGTCGCGGACGCCGCCGGCGTCTCGCCGCTGCGCGCACAACTGAAAGTCAGCAACGACCCGAAAGCCTCGGTCACCCCGGACAAAGCTTTCCTCGCCTTCGAGTTGCCGGTCAAGGACAGCAAGGAATCGGTGCAGGTCGATGAACAGGGTCGCCTGCGCATCAACCACAAGGACCAGGTCTTGCTCGACGTGCATCCCCTCAACCACCTGGCTTCGCTGCAAGCCGTGGATGCCGGCGGCCAACATGGTTTGGTCTATCGCACCCTGGGCGCCGACGCGCCACGTTTCGCCAAACCGATTCTGCTGAGCCGTGGCGACGTGGCCATCCTCGGTGACGACGGTACGCTGACCACTTTCAACACCCAGGACCCAAGCGGCAGCCAGTTGATCGACAACGAAGAACCCAAGGGCCTCGACGCCTGGCGCACGCCGTCGCTGTTGTGGCTGATCCCGGGCGGCATTCTGTTGGTTCTCATCCTGTTGCTGGCCGGCCGTAACGCCCGTCGCAATCGCCAGTAACGGAACCCTTCGATGACGTCGCTTTATTGGCCCTACTGGCTGGCCCACTACTACAGCTTCCTGGAGATCGCGACCATCGTGGTCGCCGTGCTGATCCTGATCTCCAGCCTGGACGATCTGTTCATTGACCTGTGGTACTGGTCTCGCCGCCTGTTTCGCAAGTTCACCGTGGGCCGCAAATACCGGCCGCTGACCGCCGAGCAATTGATGGCCCGGGACGAACAGCCCCTCGCGATCATGGTCCCGGCGTGGCTGGAATATGACGTCATCGCGCCGATGATCGAGAACATGGTGTCGACCCTGGATTACCAGAACTACGTGGTCTTCGTCGGCACCTACATCAACGACCAGCGCACCATCGATGAAGTGGAGCGCATGCGCCGGCGCTACAAGCAGCTGCATCGCGTGGAAGTCCCGCATGCCGGGCCGACCTGCAAGGCCGACTGCCTGAACTGGGTGATCCAGGCAATTTTCCTGCACGAACAAACCCACGGCATGACCTTCGCCGGCGTGGTTTTGCACGACAGCGAAGACGTGCTGCATCCACTGGAATTGCGCCTGTTCAACTACTTGCTGCCACGCAAGGACATGATCCAGTTGCCCGTGGTTTCCCTGGAGCGCAACTGGTACGAATGGGTCGCCGGCACTTACATGGACGAGTTCGCGGAATGGCATGGCAAGGATCTGGTGGTGCGCGAAAGCATGACCGATACCGTGCCGTCGGCCGGGGTCGGCACGTGCTTTTCCCATCGTGCGTTGCGCGTGCTGGCCGGGGAAACCCAGAACCAGCCGTTCAACACCGACAGCCTGACCGAGGATTACGACGTCGGTGCGCGTTTGGCCAAGGTCGGCATGAACGCGATCTTTGTGCGCTTCCCGGTACAGTTTCGGGTGCTGCGCAAATCCTGGTTTCGCAAGCCTTACGAGTCGACATTACAGATGCCGTTGTGCGTGCGGGAATTCTTTCCCGACACCTTCCGCACTGCGTTCCGCCAGAAGGCCCGCTGGACGCTCGGCATCGGCCTGCAAGGCTGGGAGCAAATGGGCTGGAACGGTTCGCTGGCCAATCGTTATCTGCTGTTTCGTGACCGCAAAGGCGTGGTCACGGCGTTCGTCAGCATCATCGCCTACGTGATTCTCGCGCAGTTGCTGGGCCTGATCATCCTACGCCACAGCGGCCTGTGGGACGTGAGTTTCCCGACGCCGTTCGAAACCAACGGCTTCATCAAATACCTGCTGCTGGCCAACGGTGCCGCGCTGGCCTGGCGCATCGCCCACCGCTGTTATTTCACCACCGTGTTGTACGGCTGGCAGCATGGTTTGCTGTCCATCCCGCGCATGGTGGTGGGCAACTTCGTCAACTTCATGGCTGCATCACGGGCCTGGCGCATGTTCCTGGTCGGCAAGGTCATGAACCGCAAACTGGTGTGGGACAAGACCATGCACGACTTCCCGTCCACCGACCTAGTCGCCGCCGCGCCGCGCAAGCTCGGCAGCGTGTTGCTGTCGTGGCAGGCGATCAACGAGGTGGACCTGCAAAGCGCCCTCGCCGAACAGAAAACCCGGCACATGCCCTTGGGGCGAATTTTGCTCAGCAACGGCTGGCTGGACGACGAGACACTGGCGGAAGCCATCGCCTTCCAGAACGACCTGCCGCGAGTCTTCGATGTGGCCGATAAAGCGCGGAACTCGAACCAGACGCTGGACGATGAATTCGCCCTGCGCTGGCGCGTGGTGCCGCTGGGCTTGAATGCCGACGGCCGCGCGCAAGTCGCCGTGGCCAGCCCGTTGCCGGACGAAGGTCTGCAACAGGTCAGCGATGAGCTGGGCAGCGAACCGGTGCAGTTGATTGCCCGGGAAAGCGAAATCGTCGCGCAGTTGCGCCAACTGAACGTGCGTGAAGGCCAATCCGTGCCGGACGCCCGTGCACCATTGCTGGGTGATCTGTTGATCGAGATGGGCTTGCTGGATCGCGACGTGTTCAGCCGCGCGATGCTGCGTTATCGCCCGCAGCTTCACGGACGCATCGGCGACTATCTGGTCGACAGCGGCGTGTTGCCCCGCGCCACCATTGAACAGGCCGTGGCACGTCAGCACAGCCACTACCCTGCGGAGCTTCCTGCATGAATCGCCCCTTGCTGACCCTTCTGGCCACGGGGCTGGGCCTGCTGCCCGCGCTGGCGCTGGCCGAAACCCTGCCGCTGCCGTTGACCGGCCCGGCGTATGTGACGGCCAACGAGGCGTACAGCGCCTACGAACGCAAAGACTATGACCTGGCCATCGCCAAGGCCCGGGAAGCGTTGCGTCAGCGTGCCGACATCACTCGCCTGAATACGCTGATTGCGCTGGCACAGCGCGACAAGGAACTGCGCGACCATCCGAAACGCTACTCGCCATCGCCTCAAGCTCCCGGTTTCGGCGCGGCGGCGCAGGCCTTCAAGGCCTATGACCGCGATGACTTCGGCGCCGCCGCTGTGTCTTCGCGTAAAGCCATCGCCCAGGCGCCCAAACGCCTGGATTATCGCTTGCTGCTGATCGACGCATTGCAGCGCCAGCCGCAGTTGCAGGAGGCGGATCAAGCCACTAATCAGGCACTGGCGGTGTTTCCCGGCAACGATACGTTGCTGATGCGGCGCCAGGGGATTCGTCGTCAACTGGCTGCGCCGTTGGCAGTTCAGGGTTATCGCGCGCTGGAGTCAGGCAATGTCCCGCTGGCCACGGAACAGGCCAGGAAAGCCGTGGCCTGGGCGCCGCAAATCGGCGCCAATCAACAATTGCTGATCAGCGCTTTGCTCGCCGCCAAGGATTACCCTGGGGCCGAGCAAGCCGCATCAGCCGCATTGGCACAGGATGATCAGGACATCGCACCGTGGATTCTGCGCAGCTACGCCCTTGATCGCCAAGGCAAAACCCAGGCTGCCCAAGCGGATCTGCACCGCGCCCTGGTCATCAAGAGCCTGACGCAAGCGCAAATCCGCAACATTCGTTTATTCGCCGCGGACACTGCACTGGCCCATGGCGAACCGCAGCAGGCGCTCGATCATCTGCAACCACTGGCTGCTGATGAAGGCGGCGAAGTGGCCCGTCGACGTCTTGCTGCTGGAATAGCGCTGCGCCAGAAAAACAAAGGCATGAACACGGTTGCCCGCGCCCCTGCCCCTGCCCTGAACTGCCAGGAAAGCGCCTTCGGCCTGGTCTGCGATATCTGGCCCGGCAACCAGCGCGACGGCGGTACTGATCTGGCAGCCCAGGCCTACACAGCCCTGGCCCGCAAAGATCCGGCGAAGGCATCGTTTTTGGCGAACCAGGCCGTGCAACGGGCACCGCACAATCCGGCGTATCGCCGATTGCTGGTCAGCGCCTTGACCGACCAGAAACGCCTGCCCGAAGCGATCGCGGCGGCCAGTAGCGGTCTCGCTGCCAATGGCGATGATGCCCAACTGCTGAGCCAGCGCGGTCGCCTGCGCCAGCAAACCGGCGACGATGCCGGAGCTCGCAAGGATTTCACCCAGGCCTTGGCTCTCGGCAGCCTGCCCGCTTACGAAGAGGCAAATCTGTACGCCGCCATCGGCCAGCGCCGAACCGCACGGGAACGGCTGCAACAAGCGCGGGACACCGGTGAGCTGGAGTCTTTGAGCGACCTGCAGAAGGCTTATCTGTCGGTTCAGGTCGGCAACGATGACGATGCCTACGCCTCGTTCCGCAAGGCCGATGCTGGAAAACAATTGACGCCAGCCGCCACTCAGGACGCGGCTTACAACGCGATGCAGGTCAACGACGACGAGCAAGCCGTCAGCTATTTCAAGCGCGTCATCGATGCGAAAAACAGCGGTCAACTCGACATGTCGCCGCAACAGCTGTTCGACACTCGCCGCGCGGTGGCCGATGTGTCGCGCACCATCGGTTTGACCAGCACCACCAGTTATCGCGGCAACAGCTCCAGCAGTGGCTTGAGCTCGGCCCCAAGTGGCGGCAGCAATAGCAACGACAGCCTGCAAAACAGCACCGAACTGTCCTGGCGCCCATTGGGCTATCGCAATGCACGCTTTGTCGAACTCTACGGACGCGTCACCGACACGCTATGGAGCAAGAACGGCGACTCGGACACCGGTTTCGATGCGCTGCAAGGCGCCGTGGGTGTGCGGGTCAAACCGTTCACTGCGGTGAACGTGATGGCCGCCGTCGAGCGCACCTTCCCGCTGGGTTCGTCGGACGTCGACGGCGACTGGCTGCTGCGCCTGGGCTACGGCTCCAGCATCGGCACCGATTTGCGCGTGGACGCCTCCAGTTGGTGGACCTCGCAGTTGTTCGCCGAAGCCGGGCATTACGTCAACGATTCGCGCAACTACTTCAACAGCGAATGGCAGGTCGGTCGCAGCTACGCCATCGGCGGCGCGGGCTCGCGCTGGGTGAGTTTCCCCCATGTGGTGGCCGCGTTCGACTACGACTCGAAAATGAACAGCGGGACCGATAGCGATGGCCGCTCGGACTCGTCCTCGGGCAAGGCTGGCGGAATCGGGGTCGGCAACAACGTTCGTTACTGGTTCCGCGAAGATGTGTACAACGCGCCCCGCTCCTACGTGGATTTTTCCTTGCAGTACCGCGTTAAAGTGCTGGGCGATGATCGCGCTGAGGGCGTGTTCGCGCGCCTGACTTACTCCTATTGAGGCCTTGCATGAACGTTCGAATTGATTGGCCGAGTGCTGGCGCAGCGCATCAGTGCATCCAGAAGGCATGGGCGTGAACGTGTTCGGCTACACCGCCAGTCGCGCAACGGTTGCCGCTTTGTTGTTTGTCGCCGCCCTCGGAGCGGGAACCGGGACGCTCTACGTGACCACCGCCAAAGCCCGGAACCCGGGGATTGTCGGCATCGTCTGGCAGCCAGACAACAAGACGGTCGGGATCAACGGGCATTGGGAAAAACTGGGCGCCCGTGAGCTGCTGGTCCAGTGGACCGTCGTCGACGATCAGGCCTTCGTGCCCGGCACCGGCCTGCCCGCCGTACCGGTGCTGCCGGACTGGGCGCGCATCGCCAAGGCGCCCTGGGCCCAGGACGTGATCCTTGGGCTAGCGGGTTATTTCAGCGAGAACCGCTCCCGGGACAACATTGAGCAACTAGCCGCTGTCTCGGAACGCATCGCCAAATTGCCTACGCCGCTGCACGTCACCGGCTGGTACTTCCCCGCCGAAGTCGATCCGTCCTGGACCCGAGCCAAAGAACTGCCTGCCCTGCTGGCCAAGCTGCCGCGACCGTTGTGGATCAGCGTTTACGACGGGGCCAATATCGGCCCCGTCGCCACCGCTGAATGGCTCAAACAATGGCTGCCGAATGACATCGGCGTGTTCTTCCAGGACGGCGTCGGCGTTTACGCACGCACCGCGCCAGTCGCCAGAACCTACGCCGACGCCTTGCGCCAGCGCTTGGGCAAGGACCGTGTGCGAATCATCGCCGAAGCCTTCCGCCCGAATTTCGGTGGCGGATTCCGCTCCGCGACCGCCGCCGAGCTGAAACCGCAATTGGCGGCTTATGACGGCTATCCGCTGTACCTGTTCGATGGACCGCACTACGTGACGCCTGAGTTGGTGGAGCAAATGGCGCCAGCGCTCAAGGCCCCTTCGAACTAAAGAAGGGCCGGATTTCGATAGGGGTTTTGATGTACCTGAAAGCGTGACCAGGAAAGGTGATCGCTGAAACGAAAACAGAGGCCGAAGCCTCTGTTTTCAATATCAAACACAAAAAATGCGCACAAAAAAAAGCGCCACTCAATGAGTGGCGCTTTTCTGTATTTGGAGCGGGAAACGAGACTCGAACTCGCGACCCCGACCTTGGCAAGGTCGTGCTCTACCAACTGAGCTATTCCCGCGTCTTGGTGTGGCGCATTCTATAGAATCCAGAAGCCCCGTCAACCCTTTGATTCAAAAAAGTTTTATTTCTTTTCTACGTCGGTCTTCAGATGCGGCCAGGCAGCCCGCAGATATTGGACCATGGACCACAATGTCAGGCCAGCCGACACCAGCAACAAGGCGTAACCCACCAGCACCCAGAACGTGAAGTCCGACGGGTTGGCCAGCAGGATCACCAGCGCGAGCATTTGCGCGGCGGTTTTCCATTTGCCCAGGTTCGACACCGCGACGTGAGCGCGGGCACCGAGTTCGGCCATCCACTCTCGCAACGCCGAGACGACAATCTCGCGACCAATAATGACCGCAGCCGGCAGCGTGAGCCACAGGTTGCCGTGTTCTTGCACCAGCAACACCAGCGCGACGGCGACCATCAACTTGTCGGCCACTGGATCGAGGAAGGCCCCGAACGGTGTGCTTTGTTCCAGACGGCGGGCCAGGTATCCGTCGAGCCAGTCAGTGGCAGCGGCGAATGCGAAGACCGAACTGGAGGCCAGGTAGCTCCATTGGTAAGGCAGGTAGAACAGTAAAATGAAGATCGGGATGAGCAGGACGCGTAAAACGGTAATCAGATTAGGGATATTCATCGGCACAACTGGCTACGAGGTGAGTTGGCATTCTACTCGCTGTGCAGATTTGCATAAATCGACTCTGCGAGCTTTTTACTGATCCCGGGTGCTTTGGCGATCTCTTCGATGCTGGCACGAGACAGCTCCTGCAATCCACCAAAATGTTTCAACAAATCGCGCCGACGTGTCGGACCGACGCCCGCGACGCCCTCAAGCGTGGACGTGCGACGGGTTTTACCCCGTCGTGCCCGGTGCCCGGTAATGGCGAAACGGTGAGCTTCGTCGCGAATCTGCTGGATCAAATGCAGCGCGGGGGAATCACCGCGCAACGTGAATTCGTGTGCTGCGTCATTCAGGTACAGGGTTTCAAAACCGGCCTTGCGCGTCGCACCCTTGGCCACGCCCAACAGAATCAGATCGGGCACTGCCAGTTCATTGAGTACGTCACGGGCCATCGAAAGCTGCCCTTTACCGCCGTCCACCAGCAGGATGTCCGGCAGCTTGCCTTCGCCGTCCTTCAACTTGCTGAAGCGTCGGGTCAGGGCCTGGTGCATTGCCGCGTAATCGTCACCCGGCGTCACGCCCTCGATATTGTAGCGACGGTAGTCGGACTTGATCGGGCCTTCCGGACCGAACACCACGCAGGACGCCACGGTGGCTTCGCCGCTGGAGTGACTGATGTCGTAGCATTCCAGGCGCTGGGGCGGCTCATCCAGGTTCAGTACCTCGGCCAGTGCTTCGAAACGCGCCGCGACGTGCTGACGATTGGCCAGCCGCGCACCCAGCGCCTGCTCGGCATTGGTGACCGCTAACTGTTGCCAGCGTGCACGCGTACCACGAACCCGATGACTGATGGACAATTCGCGACCGCGCAGCTCATGGATGGCCTCGATCAGCACCGGGAAATCGTCGTGGACCACGTTGACGATCAGCTCGCTCGGCAAATCCCGCTCGGGACTGCTGATAAAGTATTGGCCTAAAAACGCCGCCATGACTTCGGAAACGTCTTCTTCAATCCCCACTTGCGGGAAGAAATTCTTGCTGCCGAGCACCCGGCCGCCACGCACGCTGATCAGGTGGACGCAGGCACCGCCCGGATTGACGAACGCGGCGATCACATCGATGTCGCCCGTCCCGCCTTCCATGCTTTGCTGATCCTGGACCCGACGCAGCAAGGAAATCTGATCGCGCAATTCGGCCGCGCGCTCAAACTCGAGGTTGATCGCCGCCTCCTCCATCCCCGCGGACAGCTCGTCCGTCAGCGCATTGCTGCGCCCCTCAAGGAACATCACCGAATGCCGCACGTCCTCGGCATATACCTGCGGCTCCACCAGCCCGACACACGGCGCCTTGCAGCGCTTGATCTGGTATTGCAGGCACGGTCGCGTGCGGTTCTTGTAATAGCTGTCTTCGCACTGGCGAACAAAAAAGGTCTTTTGCAGCAGGCTCAGGCTTTCGCGAATGGCGCCCGCACTGGGATAAGGCCCGAAATACTTGCCCTTGGCCTTCTTTGCGCCACGATGGATGCTAAGGCGTGGAAACTGGCCGTCCGAGAGGAAAACATAAGGATAGGATTTGTCGTCGCGCAGCAGAATGTTATAGGGCGGACGCCATTCCTTGATCAACGTCTGCTCAAGCAGCAACGCTTCGGTTTCGTTGGCCGTGATCGTGGTTTCGACCTGGGCGATACGACCTACCAGCGCAGCGGTCTTGGGTGCAAGACCGGTTTTTCGGAAGTAGCTTGCCAGGCGTTTCTTGAGATTCTTGGCCTTGCCGACATAAAGCAGGCGCGCGTCGCTGTCGAACATGCGATAGACGCCGGGGCGCCCGCTCACAGTCGACAGAAATGCACTCGGATCGAAGACTTCAGTCATTTTCAGAGATTGGCATCAACCATGCCGTGACGAACCGCCAACAGTGTCAACTCGACATCGCTGCTGATCGAAAGCTTCTCGAAAATGCGGTAACGGTAGGTATTCACGGTTTTCGGCGACAGGCAAAGCTTGTCGGAAATGATCTGGACCTTCTGGCAGCCGACAATCATCAGGGCGATCTGGATCTCGCGCTCCGACAAGGCATCGAAAGGCGAATCATTGGTTGGCTGGAAGGACTTGATCGCCAATTGCTGGGCAATTTGCGGGCTGATGTAGCGCTGCCCGGCAAATACCAGGCGAATCGCCTGGACCATCTCCGGCAAACCTGCGCCCTTGGTCAGGTAACCCGCGGCCCCGGCCTGCAACAGGCGTGTAGGAAACGGATCCTCCTCGCACACAGTAACCGCGACAACCTTGATGTCGGGATGACTGCGCAGCAATTTTCGCGTGGCTTCAAGACCGCCGATCCCGGGCATCTTGACGTCCATCAGAACCACATCGGGTTTCAACTCACGCGCCTTGAGCAGGGATTCCTCCCCTGACTCGGCCTGGCCGACTACTTGCAGGCCATCGATGTCAGCCAGCATTCGTGTAATGCCTGTACGAACGAGATCATGGTCATCGACTACTAGCACCCTAATCAAGCAGACACCTCGCGATATGGTCGTATTGGGTTGCCGACACCTTAGCAAAAAGCGACTGGCAGACCTAGCGGCAAGCGTCATATAAAAAGTTTCAATTCATCTTTCAGGGCTTGCCCCCTGCGTGTTTCAGCGATCAGGGGAATCAATTTCACGCTGCATTCTCAGGAAACACTCGTCCTCGCCGACCACCTCCAGCCCCAATCGCCGATACAACGCCTGCGCCGGATTATTTTTGAAGACAGTCAGGCGCAAGGCAGGTCGTCGTTCCGCCCGGGTCATGGCCCATACCTGATCGATCGCCCAGGAACCGGCGCCCTGCCCCTGAAAGGCTTCGGCCACGTGCAACTCGCGGATGTACAAGGCCCTGGCATCGCGACTCAGGCTGACATAACCCACCGACACGTCGTCCTGCACGATCAGCCAGTTTTCCCGCCCTGCCCAAGCCACGTCGAAGGCTTCATCCAGCCACAGCAAGTCGTACTGTATGTAATAGCGCAGCATGTTTTGACAGGTCAGGCCCCGAGCGAAATCCAGATCCTGAGGCGTCGCCTGACGCAATTCGAAAACCATCAATGCTCCAAAATGGCATTGCTTTAGTGAAGCTCCGAGTGTGTCACACCCCTCCAGGTACTCAAGCGATAGAAAACGCCATGATCCCCCGATAGCATTTTCTGATTGAACCCGCCCACCGCCCTCTAGTAAGCTCGGCGCATTCATCGGAGACAGACCATGCTCAACACCCTCTCACAGCTTCGTACCGTCAGCGCCCTGCGCTCGGTGGCGGCTGCACGGGTGAATGACGTTTGTGCTCCGGTCAGCTTTTATTTTGGGTATTGGTTTAGCCACTGGCGCGCCTGATACCTACACGGCGCCCACTTTAAACGGGTCGCCACCAGAGAATTCTCAACCCCCGGTCGGCCTCCCGACCGGGGGTTTTGTTTTTTCAGCCCCTGAATTTTTAGCGACACACCAGACAACTTGAGGATTTAGAAAATGAACTACGCCACTTATTACCGTTACGACAGTTTTACCGCCTGGCGATTTACCAGCCTCCGCTCGGGACAGCCTGCCGCCTCCGATCGGTCACCCACAGGTGGCAAGCACACACACGCAGCCAATCCGGCCAATTGTCGAACACCCCAGTAGGGCCGAGCACGCGGGAACGAACCCGCTGCCAGCCCAGGAAGCCTGAATATGAACTCGTCCGTCTCTGCTCTGCCACTGTCCACCTTGAGCCCGGCCAATGAAGCGCTGACCCTGCGTCTGCCCAGCTCATTGCAACTCAAACAGCAATTGCCGCTCAGCACCGCTCTGACCCAGCAGGTCGCCGCCCACCGCCAGGCGGTCCGCGCAATCCTCAACGGTGAAGACTCCCGTCTGCTGGTCATCGTCGGCCCCTGCTCCATTCACGATCCTCAGTCAGCCCTCGAATACGCCGCCAACCTTGCCCGTCTGTCCGCTGAAGTCAGCGATGAAATGCTTCTGGTCATGCGTGCCTACCTCGAAAAGCCCCGCACCACCATCGGCTGGAAAGGCCTGGCCTACGATCCGCAGCTGGATGGCAGCGATGACATGGCCGGAGGCCTGACTCTGTCTCGGGAACTGATGCGTGAAATGCTCCGCCTCGGCTTGCCGATTGCCACCGAACTGCTGCAACCGATGGCAGCCGGATACTTCGATGACTTGCTCAGCTGGGTCGCCATCGGTGCACGCACCACCGAGTCGCAGATCCACCGGGAAATGGCGAGCGGCCTGAACATGCCAGTGGGTTTCAAGAACGGCACCGATGGCGGCGTCACGGTTGCCAGTGATGCCATGCGTTCGGCCGCCCACCCGCACAGGCATTTCGGCGTCGATAGCCAGGGACATCCTGCAATCATCCAGACACCGGGCAATCCGGATACCCACCTGGTATTGCGCGGCGGGCATCACGGGCCTAACTACGATCGCGACAGCGTCGCCCGGATCAACCACGACTTGAGCAAATTGAAGATCCCGGCACGGATCATGGTCGATTGCAGTCACGCCAACAGCGGCAAAGACCCGTTGCGCCAGCCAGCCGTGTTCAACGACGTACTGGAGCAACGCCTGCAAGGTGACCGCTCACTGATCGGCATGATGATCGAAAGTCATCTGTTCGAAGGCTGCCAACCGTTGAGTTCGTCCCTGCAATACGGGGTCTCGGTAACGGATGGCTGCCTCGGCTGGAGCGGCACGGAACACCTGTTACGCCAGGCTGCCAACCGGCTTCGCACCCAGCAGCAGGCATGACCAACGCCCCTTCCAGTCTTCAATCGAAGACTGGAGGGCTCCAAAACGACCTAACCTTGCACCTGCACCAGCGCCGCATCTGATAGCTGGCTCACGTCGTCCAGTCGTTCAACTGAATAACTGACGCGAACCGTCGAGCCCTGGTGCTCTCTCCAGAATCGATAAGGCACGATAAACACCAGTGGTTCACCCGCCATCTCCCGGGAAATATCCCGCTCGTCCCGGTGGCTGAAATTGACGCCGTCGCACCTCAGATACACCAACTCGCCTTCCTCGGTTCGGGCGTCGTCAATCACGACGGTGACACCATCAATCGAGTCCTGCAGATCCAGCCAGCCTTCTTCGGCCTCCAGTATCACGGGAGCCAAAAGCGGCGCGCGCTCCACAGCTCCGATGGACAATCGCGCCGGCTCCGAATAAAGCGGCGCCCGCCCATGCTGTTCGATGCAGTAGTTGATCGTCACCGATGAGCCAAGGCCAGGGGCAATGAATTCGGGATTCACCCAGAACGAAAGCTCGTGCCCCACCGCAAAGGCTTCGATGCTCAACCTGTCGTTGAAGCTGGTTTCCGGTGAAGCGCCTTCCCAAAACAGCACCACCCGATCACCTTCCGCCATCCGCGCATAAGGTCGAATCGTTACGCGCGTACCGTCAACCACACGGTCCGGGTCGAGCTTGCCACCCATGGCGTCATTCACCACCAGCGGCAGCAACCCCGAGCGGGCATCGCCGACATTCAGCTGCAGGCGCCTGGACTGTGCCGATTCGGGCAAAGAACGGCTGGTGAGCGTGTAGTAGACCTCCAGTGATCCACCATCCAATGCGCCGATGTGTATACCGGCGACGATAAAGACAACCTCCTTGCCCACCTGCCCGTGGCTGACAAAATGCGCAACTTCGTGCCGATAGGCCTGCCCCTCGACGTCGAGTCCCGACCAATGCAGTACCAGCCTGTCTCCGCTCGCCATGCCTGGATAAGGCATGAGCTTGACCACCGCTTTCCTGCTTGCCGGATCGAGAACCGCGTTATCTGCCTGCGCCAACTGCGGGGCCGGCAGTGACAGTTCCTTTGAATCTACTTCACATGTGCTCATTCATTGACTCCAGTCCTTGGAAATTCCTGCCGCACGGCAGGCCGGCAGCAAACGAAGCCCATTTAAGCCCATCGCGATGTTTGGCGATGTCAGGTGATCGCTACAGATGCCCCGGACAAATGCAGCATGCAAAGTAGGCCGCTGGTGAGAATCACTCCTGACTGCATAAAAAGATGTCGAAATGTTCCGACGAAGGCTTCGTCCAGATCCGAATTTTCATGCTTGCTCTATACCTCTTTCCTTCAAATCCAGCGGCTTTTTCATACATCGCCTACCGGTGGGAGTGTTTTAGAGTGGAGCCCAGCGCACCCCCACGAACTTCTGCGAAAAAGGCACGAACATGCAACGGAATGCAACAACTCAACACCCAATTCTGCTAGTACATGGGCTCTTCGGCTTCGACCGGATCGGCAAATATGAACTGTTCCATGACGTCAAGCAGGCCCTGAGAAGTCATGGGGCAAGGGTCTTCGTCCCCCATCTGTCAGCTACCCATAGCAACGAGGTACGCGGCGATCAGCTGTTGGCCCAGATCGAACGGGTACTGGAAGGCACCGGCGCGAACCAGGTCAACCTGATCGGCCACAGTCAGGGCGCATTGGCCGCACGCTACGCCGCAGCCGTCGCGCCACAGTGGGTGGCATCGGTGACCTCCGTCAGCGGCCCGAACCACGGCTCGGAACTGGCGGATTTCTTGCGCAAGGCCCTGACACCAGGGCGCTTGCCGGAGCATGTGGCCAGAAAGGTCGCGACCCTGTTTGCCGATTTCCTGTCACTGCTCAGCGGCAATCTTCACTTGCCGCAAAATGCCATTGCCGCCCTCAATGCCCTGACCACCGAAGGCGTCGGCGCTTTCAACGACAAGTACCCTCAAGGCCTGCCAAAAACCTGGGGCGGCAAGGGGCGAGAGCTGGTCAATGGCGTACGGTATTACTCCTGGAGCGGCATCCTTCAAGGGAGCATTCTCGATGACGGGCTCGGCGCCCTCGACCCGACGCACGCTTTTTGCCGGGCCTTCTCCGAGTATTTCATCACCGAGGCCGGGCAAAACGACGGACTGGTCGGCCGATACAGCTCCCACCTGGGCAAAGTGATCCGCTCCGACTATCCGATGGATCACATGGACAGCCTCAGCCAGACAACCGGCCGCGGCCGCAAAGGGGTCAACCCGATTGACTTGTACGTCGTGCACGCCGAGCGCTTGAGAAATGCCGGCCTGTAAACCCTTCCTTTATACGCATCCCCCAGGCCCGACCGGCTCCGGATGGAACTTTGAGAAGAATTAGGCCACTGAATCCGGTAGGCTCAGCACTTTACTGAACATTGAATGGAGAATTTTCCCATGGCTAAAGCCACTGCCCGTCACATCCTTGTTGCCAGCGAAGCCAAGTGCAACGAACTCAAGGCCCAGATCGAGGGCGGCGCTGATTTCGCCGAAGTTGCCAAGGCCAACTCCACTTGCCCGTCCAGCCGTCAGGGCGGTGACCTGGGTTCGTTCGGTCCAGGCCAGATGGTCAAGGAATTCGACACCGTGGTCTTCAGCGCGCCAATCAACGTCGTGCAAGGCCCGGTCAAAACCCAGTTCGGTTATCACCTGCTGGAAGTGACCAGCCGCCAGGACTGATCCGGCGATTGTGTTTCCAATACAACGGCCCGCCTTTAGGTGGGCCGTTGTGTATTTGGTTACGTGATTCGGCTGGCGAGTGACGCGCCGCTAGCGTACAAATTATGCTTATCGATCACCCGGCTCTAAGGCTGACAATGCGACTGCTTTTCCCCACTTTGATATTCACTGCCGTGGCCCTGCTATTGAATGCCGCTGGTGTGAATGCAGCACCGCAACACGCGTTGACCGTGTATGGCGAGCCGGCGAAGTATCCCGCCGGTTTCAGTCATTTCGCCTACACCAACCCGCAAGCCCCCAAGGGCGGCACGATGCGCCGCTCGGCCATCGAGATCGGGCATTTCGACCATATCCTGCCCTACATCGACAAAGGCATCGGTGTGAACCAGATCGATGGCCTGCTTTATTCGCCACTGGCCCAGCGCTCGCTGGATGAGCCTTATACGGTGTATGGCCTGGTGGCAGAGAAGATGGAGCGGTCTGACGACGGCCTGTCCCTGCGCTTCTTCCTGAACCCCAAGGCCCGCTTCGCCGATGGCACGCCGATCACCGCCCAAGACGTGCGCTACACCTACGACTTGCTGATGACCCAGGGCAGCCTGCGCTATCGCACCCAGTTCGCGGATGTCAAAGGCACCGAAATCGAGTCGCCCCTGACCATCCGGTTCGACTTCAAGAGTAACGAAAACCGCACCCTGCCCCTGGACATCGCGACCTTGCCAGTCTTCCCCGAGCACTGGTGGAAGACCCGCGACTTCGCCAGCGGCGGCGGTTACGAAGCACCACTGGGCAGCGGCCCGTACAAAGTCGGCAAAGTCGATTCCGGACGCAGCATCACCTTCGAGCGCAACGCCGACTGGTGGGGCAAGGACCTGCCGGTCAGCCGTGGCCTTTATAACTTCGATCATTTCAGCATCGAGTACTTCGGCGATACCGACGTTGCCCGCCAGGTATTGCGTGGCGGGGCCTACGACTACAACCGTGAGTTCTCCGCCACCGGTTATTCCATCGGTTACGAAAGCCCGGCCCTGAGCGACGGTCGCCTGCGCAAAGCGCACCTGGCAACCGACGCACCGCAAACGGCCCAAGGCTTCGTCTTCAACCTGCAGAACCCGATGTTCCAGGACCGTCGGGTGCGCCAGGCCCTGGCCATGCTCTGGGATTTTGAATGGAGCAACCGGCAGATGATGCGCGACCTGTACATCCGCCAGCAGAGCTTCTTTTCCAACACTGACCTCGCCGCTCGACAGCTTCCAGACGCCGCCGAACGGGCGATCCTCGAACCGTTGCGCGGGCAGATTCCCGATGAGGTCTTCACCCAGGTCTTCGAAGCACCGAAGACCGATGGCAGCGGTGTGATTCGCGACAAGCAGTTGCAAGCCCTGGGCCTGCTGGAACAGGCCGGCTGGAAACCCGACGGCGATCAACTGGTGAATGCCCAGGGTGAGCCGCTGAGCTTCACCTTCCTCACCAGCCAGAACGGCATTGACCGACTGCTGCTGCCTTACAAGCGCACGCTGAAACAGATCGGCATCGACCTCAATATCCGCCGCATCGACTCGTCCCAGTACGTCAACCGCCTGATGTCCCGGGACTACGACATGGTCATCACCGGCTACCCGGTGACCACCTCCCCGGGGGGCGAACTGGTCAACTATTTCGGTTCGGCATCGGCCAACGATCCTGGCGCCAACAATTACATGGTGCTGAAGAACCCGGCGGTCGATACGCTGATCAACGGCCTGATCCGCGCCAACACCCAGGCCGAAATGCTGCGTTACGCCCACGCCCTGGACCGGGTGCTGCAATGGAACTACTACTGGATTCCCAACTATTACCCGCCTGGTAGCTCCACCGTGTGGTGGAACCGCTTTGGCATTCCCAATGTGCAAGCGAGCAATGACGAAGCCATCGAGAGTTGGTGGGAAGTGAGCTCCACGCCCCTGACCAACGAGCAGATGACCGCCGAACTGATCAAGCGCGGCAAATCCGGAGGGCCGCATTGATGTGGGCTTACATACTGCGGCGTCTGCTGCTGATCATTCCGACGCTGGTGATCATTCTTCTGGTCAACTTCGTCATCGTCCAGGCCGCGCCCGGCGGTCCGGTGGAACAGGCGATCGCGCACTTGCAAGGCATCGGCGGCGCCACGGTCGGCGGAGGTTCCAGCGAGACAATGCACGGCAGTTCGCGAGCCAGTCGTGGCCTCGACCCGCAATTGATCAAAGAGATCGAAAAACAATACGGCTTCGACAAACCGGCACCGGAACGCCTGTGGCTGATGCTCAAAAGCTATGCGCGACTGGACTTCGGCAAGAGTTTCTTCCGTGGCGCCACGGTCACCGACCTGATCCTGGAAAAGATGCCGGTGACCATTTCCCTCGGGCTTTGGGCGACGCTGATCACCTATCTGGTGTCGATCCCCTTGGGGATTCGCAAAGCGGTGCATCACGGCAGCCACTTCGACATCTGGAGCAGTACCGCGATCATCATCGGCTACGCCATGCCGGCGTTCCTGTTCGCGATGTTCCTGATCGTGGTGTTCGCTGGCGGCACGTCGCTGAACTGGTTCCCGGTGCGCGGACTGGTGTCGGACAACTTCGAATCGCTGTCGACCGTGGGCAAGATCGCCGATTACTTCTGGCACCTGGTGTTACCGGTCACCGCGCTGGTGATCGGCGGGTTCGCCACCCTGACGATCCTGACCAAAAACTCCTTCCTGAATGAAATCACCCGCCAATACGTAGTCACGGCCCGGGCCAAGGGCTTGAGTGAGCGACGGGTGTTGTACGGCCATGTGTTTCGCAACGCGATGTTGCTGGTGGTGTCGGGAATTCCCCAGGCCTTCATCAGTGTGTTCTTCGCCGGTTCCTTGTTGATCGAGGTGATCTTCTCCCTCGATGGCCTCGGCCGCATGAGCTACGAAGCCGCCGTATCACGGGACTATCCGGTGGTCTTCGGTTCGCTGTTCATCTTCACCTTGTTCGGCCTGCTGATAAAACTGGTCGGCGACCTCTGCTACACCCTGGTCGACCCGCGTATCGACTTCGCCGCGAGGAATGCCTGATGTTCAAGCTTTCGCCGCTGGGCCGGCGCCGTTTCGAACGGTTCAAGAAAAACCGCCGGGGATGGTGGTCGTTGTGGCTGTTTATCGGGTTGTTCCTGCTGACCCTCGGCGGCGAACTGATCGCCAACGACAAGCCGCTGATCGTCAGTTACCAGGACTCGCTGTACTTCCCGGCGTTCAAGCGCCACACCGAGCAGGAGTTCGGCGGGCAACTGCCGTTCCAGGCCGATTACCGCAGCGACTATGTACAGAAGCTGATCAAGAAGGACGGCGGCTGGCTGCTGTTCCCGCCGATCCCGTTCAGCGACGACACGCCGAATTACGACCTGAACAAACCGGCGCCGAGCCCTCCGTCGAAGGTGAACTGGCTGGGCACCGACGACCAGGCGCGAGATGTGCTGGCCCGGGTGATTTTCGGTGCGCGCGTATCGATTCTGTTTGCCTTGATGCTGACCTTCGTCAGTGCGCTGATCGGCATTGCCGCCGGTGCGCTGCAAGGCTATTACGGCGGCTGGGTCGATCTGTTGGGCCAACGTTTGCTGGAAGTCTGGTCGGGGCTGCCGGTGCTGTACCTGTTGATCATTCTGTCGGGCTTCGTCGAGCCTAATTTCTGGTGGTTGCTGGGGATCATGGCGCTGTTTTCCTGGCTGGCCCTGGTGGACGTGGTGCGCGCCGAGTTCCTGCGCGGACGCAACCTCGAATACGTCAAGGCTGCACGAGCGCTGGGCCTGAGCGACCGCAAAGTGATCGTGCGGCACATCCTGCCGAACGCCATGAACGCGACCTTGAGCTACCTGCCATTTATCCTGACCGGGGCGATTTCCACCCTCACCGCGTTGGACTTCCTCGGTTTCGGCATGCCGGCCGGCAGCGCTTCCCTGGGCGAACTGATCGGCCAAGGCAAGCAGAACCTGCAAGCGCCGTGGCTGGGGCTGACGGCGTTTTTCACCCTGGCGCTGATTCTTTCTTTACTGGTGTTCATCGGCGAGGCGTTGCGTGACGCCTTCGACCCTAGATCATGAAGCGGATACTGGATATGAGCGACAACCTGATCGAAATCCGTGACCTCAGCGTGGCCTTCAGCGGCCAGACCGTGGTGCGCAACCTGTGCCTGGACATTCGCCCCGGCGAATGCCTGGCACTGGTGGGCGAGTCGGGCTCGGGCAAATCGGTGACGGCTCACTCAATCCTGCAATTGCTGCCCGAAGAAGGTACTGAAACCCGCGGCAGCATTCGTTATCGCGGCCAGGAACTGGTCGGTGCCGATGCCAAGGTCCTGCGCGAACTGCGCGGCAACCGGATCGCGATGATCTTCCAGGAACCGATGACGTCGCTGAATCCGCTGCACAGCATCGAAAAGCAGATCGGCGAAACCCTGCTGCTGCACAAAGGTCTGGCGGGCAAAGCGGCGCAAGCGCGGATTCTCGAACTGCTGGAGCTGGTAGGCATCAAGAAACCCAAGGAACGGCTCAAGGCTTACCCTCATCAATTGTCCGGCGGCCAGCGGCAACGGGTGATGATTGCCATGGCCCTGGCCTGCGAGCCGGAGTTGCTGATTGCCGACGAACCGACCACCGCGCTGGACGTGACGGTGCAACGCAAGATCCTGCTGCTGCTTAAATCCCTGCAACAACGACTGGGCATGTCACTGCTTTTAATCAGCCATGACCTCAATCTGGTTCGCAGCATTGCCCAGCGTGTGTGCGTGATGAAGGCCGGGGAAATCGTCGAACAGGCTTCTTGCGAGACGTTGTTCACTGAACCGAAGCACCCTTACAGCTGCGTGCTGTTGAATGCCGAACCGGAAGGCGAAGCCCTGCCCCGGGACGAGCGCGAGAAGGTGCTGGAAGTCGACAACCTTCGGGTCAAGTTCGCCCTGGGCGGCGGGCTGTTCCAGCGCAAGACCTATTTGCACGCGGTGGATGGCATCAGCCTGAATGTCCAGCGTGGCAAGACTTTGGGCATCGTCGGCGAATCCGGCTCGGGCAAATCCACCCTGGGCCAGGCGATCCTGCGCTTGCTCGACTCCGAAGGCAGCATTCGCTTTCAGGGCGAAGCACTGGACGGCCTCACGCAAAAACAGCTCCGACCATGGCGCAAGAAAATGCAGGTGGTGTTCCAGGATCCCTTTGGCAGCTTGAGCCCACGGATGTCCGTGGCGCAGATCATCAGCGAAGGCCTGGAAGTGCATAGCCAGTTGACCGCCGAGGAATGCAAGGCCGAAGTGATTCGGGCACTGATAGAAGTCGGCCTCGACCCGCAAAGCCGTCATCGCTATCCCCATGAATTTTCCGGCGGCCAACGGCAACGCATTGCCATCGCCCGGGCCCTGGTGCTCAAGCCGGCGCTGATCCTGCTGGACGAACCGACCTCGGCCCTGGACCGCACCGTGCAAAAACAAGTGGTCGCCCTGCTCCGGGATCTCCAGGAAAAACACGGCCTGACCTACCTGTTTATCAGCCATGATCTGGCAGTGGTGCGCGCCCTGGCCCATGACATGATCGTGATCAAGGATGGCAAAGTGGTGGAAAGCGGTGCCAGCCATGACGTGTTCGACTCGCCGCAGCATCCGTATACAAAGGAGCTGTTGGCGGCGGCGCATCCGGGATAGGCCTTTGAACCGCGGCGTGGCCTTCGCGAGCAAGCCCGCTCCCACAGGGGACCGCGATCTCATGTGGGAGCGGGCTTGCTCGCGAAGAGGCCCCGACAGACAACACAACTTCTGGACATGACAGACATGAACACCACCGAAAGCCTAAAGGACTACCAGCGCGTTCGCATGCTGGCGATCCGTTCGTTGTTCGAGATCATCGAGCAATCGAGCGAAGGCACGGTGATTGTCGACCGCGACGCGAATATCGTCTGGATGAATGAACGCTACGCCCGGCGTTTCGGCCTGGAATCGGCGGAAGTCGCGATCGGCAAGGCCTGTGAAAGCGTGATTCCCGGCAGTCTGTTACGCGAAGTGGTGCGCACCGGCCGGCCGATTCTGCTGGATATGCAGGACACCCCCAAGGAACCGCTGGTGGTGATGCGCCTGCCGATTCATGACGACGCCGGCGCGGTGATCGGCGCCATCGGTTTTGCCCTGTTCGACGAACTGCGCAGCCTGTCGCCGATGCTCAAGCGCTACCTGAGCATGCAGGAAGAACTGGCCTCGACCCGCTCCCTGCTGCGTGCGCGCCAGACCAAGTACAACTTCGCCCACTTCATCGGCACCAGCGCCGCCAGCCTGGAGGTCAAACGCCGGGCCCGGCGCAGTGCCAGCGCCGAATCCCCGGTGCTGCTGCTCGGTGAAACCGGCACTGGCAAGGAGTTGCTGGCCCAGGCGATCCACGGTGCATCACCCCGAGCGCACAAGGCGTTTGTCAGTATCAACAGTGCGGCGATTCCCGAGTCATTGCTGGAAGCGGAGTTCTTCGGCACCGCCCCCGGCGCGTTTACCGGCGCGGACCGCAAGGGTCGGGTCGGCAAGTTGAAGATAGCCCAGGGCGGCACGTTGTTCCTCGATGAGATCGGCGACATGCCCTTGCCGTTGCAAAGCAAATTGCTGCGGGTGCTGCAGGAGAAAGAATTCGAGCCGGTGGGCTCCAATGAAGTGATCCAGAGCGATGTGCGAGTCATCGCCGCCACCTCCACCGACCTGGAAGCGGCAATCAAGCGTGGCGAATTTCGCGCGGATTTGTACTACCGCCTCAACGTCCTGCCGATCCAGGTTCCACCGCTGCGCGACCGGCTCGACGATATCCCGGCCCTCAGCGAAGCGATCCTTGAAGAGCTGCGCAGTCAGCACGAGTTGAACCGCGAAGCGCTGGAGCTGCTGGGCCAACACGCCTGGCCGGGGAATATTCGCGAACTACGCAATGTGCTGGAGCGTGCGGCATTGCTCAGTGATGACTTGATGTTGAATGCGGTGGACATTCGGGCGGCGATTGGCACGTTTACGCCGGTTGAGCGGGTGCCCCATCAGACGATTGAATCGGTGGATCATGAGACATTCAGTCAGGCTCGGGAGCGGTTTGACCGACAGTTGATTGAGTCTGCCCTCGCGCAATGTGGGGGCAAGGTGATTGAAGCGGCGGCGCGGTTGGGGCTAGGGAGGTCGACTTTGTATAAGAAGATGGTGGCGTTGGGGATCGCAGAGTCTCCATAAAGAGACTTGTGTCTCTATATTTAGAAAGATCAAAAGCTTCGCGAGCAAGCCCGCTCCCACATTGGATTTGTGTAGTACACATCCCCCTGTGGGAGCGGGCTTGCTCGCGAAGAGGCCCACCCACCCAACAAACATCTCAAATCAGAGACAAATTACCGAAACCATTCCACCCACTAAGAAATTTATCCTTATATTTCAACAACTTAATCGATTGGCACGATTCCCGCTAAAGCCCTCTCCCACAAAAGATCCACCCTACAAAAATAACAATCCCAGGAGACACACCCATGAGTGTGATCATTGCCTTGGCAGCCCTCGCGCTGCTGATGCTGGCTGCCTACCGTGGCTACAGCGTTATTCTCTTTGCCCCGATTGCCGCCCTCGGCGCCGTTCTGCTCACCGACCCTTCCGCCGTTGCCCCAGCCTTCACCGGGGTGTTCATGGAGAAAATGGTCGGCTTCATCAAACTGTATTTCCCGGTGTTCCTGCTCGGCGCAGTGTTCGGCAAACTGATTGAGTTATCAGGCTTCTCGCGCTCCATCGTTGCGGCCGCGATCAAGCTGCTCGGCACGCGCCAGGCGATGTTGGTGATCGTGTTGGTCTGCGCCCTGCTCACCTACGGCGGCGTTTCGCTGTTTGTGGTGGTGTTCGCGGTCTATCCGTTTGCCGCCGAGATGTTCCGCCAGAGCAATATCCCGAAACGCCTGATCCCGGCGACCATCGCCCTCGGCGCGTTTTCCTTCACCATGGATGCCCTGCCCGGCACCCCGCAAATCCAGAACATCATCCCCAGCACCTTTTTCAACACCACCGCTTGGGCGGCACCATGGCTGGGCCTGATCGGCACGATTTTCGTGTTCTGCGCCGGCATGCTGTTCCTCCAGCGCCAGCGCAACAAGGCCCAGCGTGCCGGTGAAGGCTACGGCACTGAACTGCGCAACGAGCCGGAAACCGCTGCGGATATCAAGTTGCCGAATCCGTGGATCGCCCTGTCGCCGCTGTTGGCAGTTGGCATCATGAACCTGCTGTTCACCCAGTGGATTCCGCAGTGGTACGGCAAGACCCACAGCCTCTCGCTGCCGGGCATGGCCACGCCGGTGACCACCGAAATCGCCAAGCTCACCGCGATTTGGGCGGTTCAGGCGGCGCTGCTGGTCGGGATCATCATGGTGCTGGCGTTCGGCTTCCAGGCGATTCGCAGCAAGTTGGCTGAAGGCAGTAAAAGCGCAGTCAGCGGTGCGCTGCTAGCAGCGATGAATACTGCATCGGAATACGGTTTTGGCGCGGTGATCGCCTCGTTGCCGGGCTTCCTGGTATTGGCCGACTGGCTGAAAAGCATTCCCAACCCGCTGGTCAACGAAGCGATTACCGTGACCTTGCTGGCCGGCATCACCGGTTCCGCATCCGGGGGCATGAGCATTGCGCTGGCGGCCATGGCCAATGACTTCATCGCCGCAGCCCACGCCGCGAACATTCCGCTGGAAGTGCTGCACCGAGTAGCAGCGATGGCCAGCGGCGGCATGGACACCCTGCCGCACAACGGCGCGGTGATTACCCTGCTCGCGGTCACCGGCCTGACCCACCGCGAAGCCTACAAAGACATTTTCTGTATTACGCTGATCAAGACCCTGGCGGTTTTTGTGGTGATCGGTACTTTCTACGCCACTGGCATTGTGTGAGGTATTCATGACGACTCTTACAGGCAAGACCGCATTGGTCACCGGTTCCACCAGCGGCATCGGCCTGGGCATCGCCCTCAGCCTGGCCAAGGCCGGCGCCAACGTGGTGCTCAACGGTTTCGGCGATGCGTCCAAGGTGATTGCCGAAGTGCAACAGTTCGGCGGCAAGGTCGGGCATCACCCGGCCGATGTCAGCAACCCGGAACAGATCGCCGAGATGATTGCCTACGCCGAGCGTGAGTTCGGTGGCGTGGATATCCTGGTGAACAACGCCGGGATTCAGCATGTGGCAGCGGTGGAAGACTTTCCGCTGGAGCGTTGGGATTCGATCATCGCGATCAACCTGTCTTCGGTGTTCCACAGCACGCGCCTGTGCCTGCCGCGCATGCGCGCCAAGAACTGGGGGCGGATCATCAACATCGCCTCGGTTCACGGCCAGGTCGGTTCGGTGGGCAAGGCCGCTTACGTCGCGGCCAAGCATGGGGTGATCGGGTTGACCAAAGTGGTCGGCCTGGAAACTGCGACGACGCAGGTGACATGCAACGCCATTTGCCCAGGCTGGGTCTTGACGCCACTGGTGCAGAAGCAGATCGACGATCGCGCGGCCACCGGGATCGACCCGCAGCAGGCGCAGCATGATTTGCTGGCAGAGAAACAGCCGTCCCTGGAATTCGTGACCCCGCCGCAACTGGGTGAACTGGTGCTGTTCTTGTGCAGCGAGGCCGGTAGCCAGGTGCGTGGCGCGGCGTGGAATATTGATGGTGGGTGGTTGGCGCAGTAATCCCGCTAACCGGATCGTTCCCATGCTCTGCGTGGGAATGCCTCAATGGACGCTCTGCGTCCGCTGTTGGGACGCGGAGCGTCCCGGGCTGCATTCCCACGCGGAGCGTGGGAACGATCAGACTGAAGAGAGGCAAACCATGTCCGACATCCTCTGGCAACCCAGCGCCGAACGCATCGGCAAGACCCGCATGGAGGCCTTCCGGCGCTTCGTCAATCAACGCCATCACCTCAAGATCGACGACTACCCTGCCCTGCACCAATGGTCCATCGATCAGCGGGAGACGTTCTGGCAGTCAATTGTCGACTTCTTCGATATCCGCTTCCACGACCAACCCGACGCGGTGCTGCGTGAAGGCCCGCAGATGCCCAGCGCCGAATGGTTCCCCGGCGCGACCCTGAACTTCGCCGAACATCTGCTGCGGCGGCGCGACGATGCCGTGGCGGTGGTCGCGATCGCTGAAAATGGTCAACGCGAACAATTGACCTGGGCCGAACTGGCCAGCCATGTCGCCGGGTTTCAGAACAGCCTGAAAGCCTCGGGTGTCGGCCTCGGCGACCGGGTCGCGGCGTGCATGCCCAACACCTGGCAAACCCTGGTGGCGATGCTGGCCACCACCAGTCTCGGGGCGATCTGGTCCTGTTCCTCGCCGGACTTCGGCACCCAAGGGGTGATCGACCGCTTCGGTCAGATCGAGCCAAAAGTCCTGATCACCTGCGCCGGTTATCGCTATGCCGGCAAGGAAATCAACCAAACCGCCAAGGTCAACGAAATCCTCGAACGCCTGCCGTGCTTGCAACAGTTGATCGTCGTGCCTTACGCCCGCCCCCACGCGCACCTCCACGAGTTCCGCACCCAGGCCAACGTGACGCTGTGGGATGACTTCTACGACATCGGCGGCGAGCCGGATTTTGTCTCCGTACCGTTCGCCCACCCGCTGTACATCCTGTATTCCAGCGGCACCACCGGCGTGCCGAAATGCATCATCCACAGCACCGGCGGCGTGCTGCTGCAACACGCCAAGGAACACGGATTGCATTGCGATCTCGGCCCCGGCAGCCGTTTGTTCTACTACACCACCTGCGGCTGGATGATGTGGAACTGGCTGGTGTCGGCCCTGGCGGTCGGCAGCGCCGTGGTGTTGTACGACGGCTCACCGTTTCACCCCGGTCCCGAGCGCTTGCTCGACCTGATCGATGACGAGCGCATCAACGTCTTCGGCACCAGCCCCAAGTTCCTCGCGACCCTGGAAAGCAACGGCCTGAAACCTCGTCAGAGTCACGACCTGAGCTGCCTGAAAACGCTGCTGTGCACCGGTTCGGCACTGTCACCGCAGAGTTACGATTTCGTTTACCGCGATTTCAAACCGGATGTCTGCCTGGCCTCGATGTCCGGCGGTACCGACATCGTTTCGTGCTTCGTGGTCGGCAATCCGCTGCAACCGGTGCGCCGTGGCGAAATCCAGGGCAAGAGCCTGGGCATGGCGGTCGAGGTCTGGAACGACGCCGGGCAACCGGTGATCGGTGAAAAAGGTGAGCTGGTCTGCACCCGTCACTTCCCGGCGATGCCCATTGGTTTGTGGAATGACCCTACGGGCGAAAAACTCCGCGCGTCATATTTCAGCCAGTTCCCCGGCGTCTGGGCCCAGGGCGACTACGCCGAGCAACTGCCCCACGGCGGGATGCTGATTCACGGCCGTTCCGACGCCGTACTCAACCCAGGCGGCGTGCGCATCGGTACGGCGGAGATTTACCGTCAGGTCGAGAAAGTGCCGCAAGTGCTGGATAGCGTGGCCATTGGTCAGCAGTGGCAGGATGACGTGCGGGTGGTGCTGTTTGTGCGCCTGAAGGACGGCATCAGCCTTGATGAAACCCTGGAGCAGCAGATCCGCCAGGTCATCCGCGCCAACACCACGCCCCGGCATGTACCGGCGAAAATCCTCAGCGTGACGGACATTCCGCGCACCATCAGCGGCAAAGTGGTGGAGTTGGCGGTGAGGAATGTGGTGCATGGACAGGCGGTGAAAAATACCGATGCGTTGGCGAATCCCGAAGCGCTGGAGCAATTCCGCAACCGCCCCGAGCTCAAGGACTGAACCGGATCAAAACTGTGGGAGCGGGCTCGCTCGCGAAGGCGGTGTGACAGTCAACAGAAATGTTGAATGTGATGGCCCCTTCACGAGCAAGCCCGCTCCCACATTTGATAGGCGTCAGTCCATCAGACCCCATTCGCCAGGTGGTGGTTGGGGACTGGGCGACGCATCGGCATGCAACTTCAACCGCAACCGCAAGTTGTTCAACGAATCCGCATGTTTCAACGCCTCGTCCTCGCTGATCGCCCCCTCTACCACCAACGCGTACAGCGCCCCGTCAAACGTCTGCATCCCCAGTTCCACCGACTTCTCCATGATCCCCTTGAGCTCATCAAACTCATTGCGCCGGATCAGGTCAGCAATGGTCGGCGTCCCCAGCATCACCTCCACCGCCGCCCGGCGCTGGCCGTCGCGGGTGCGTACCAGGCGTTGGGACACGAATGCCTTGAGGTTGTTGGCCAGGTCGTGCAGCAGTTGTTCGCGGCGCTCCTGGGGGAAGAAATTGATGACGCGGTCCAGGGCCTGGTTGGCGTTGTGGGCATGCAGGGTAGAGATCACCAGATGACCGGTATCGGCAAAGGTCAGTGCGTGTTCCATGGTCTCGCGGTCGCGAATTTCGCCGATCAGCACCACATCCGGCGCCTGGCGCAGGGTGTTTTTCAACGCAGCATGAAAACTGCGGGTATCGACGCCGACTTCACGCTGGTTGATGATCGATTTTTTGTGACGATGGATATACTCCACCGGGTCTTCGATGGTGATGATATGCCCGCTGCTGTGGCGGTTACGGTAATCGATCAGCGCCGCCAGGGACGTGGACTTGCCCGAGTCGGTGGCGCCGACGAACAGCATCAGCCCCTGCTTGAGCATCACGGTTTCGAGCAGCACCGGCGGCAGGTGGAGGTCTTCGAAACGCGGGATGTCGAGCTTGATGTTGCGCGCCACGATCGACACGTCATTGCGCTGTTTGAACAGGTTGATCCGAAAGCGCCCGACCCCGGCCAGGGAGATCGCCAGGTTCATTTCCAGTTCCCGATCGAACTCCAGCCGCTGTTCGGCGTCCATGATGGACTCGGCGATGGCCGCGATTTCCCCCGGTTTGAACCGCTGATCGGACAAGGGTTTGAGCACGCCATCGAACCGCGCACTGGGTGGCGCGCCGGTGGAGAGGTACAAATCGGAGCCCTCCTGGCTGGCCAGTTGCCGCAACAATAAATCGATTTCCATGGCAAAAAGCACCCGCGAAGCATTCAATGAACAGATATGGCCCGAATCCGTGACCCATCGGACCATCCAGCGTCTACCGCCTTGCAAGGATAGTAGACGTAGCCACACCGACTGACGTGCAGGACATCTTGATGAACGCATCACCGACCGGCAGCGATGCCCAGGCCCTGATTGCCCGACTGGACTGGAGCCGCAGCCCCTTGGGCGCCGCCAGTACCTGGCCGCAGAGCCTGCGTACCGCGGTGGACATCGTGATTCATTCGCCGATGCCCATGCTCCTGCTGTGGGGCCCGCAGCTCACGCAGATCTACAACGACGGCTTCGCCCTGTTGTCGGGCAGCAAGCATCCGCACGCTTTCGGACAGCCGACGCACCTGATCTGGCCAGAATTAAAAGACTTTACTGACCCGATCTACAGCGCCGTCCTACAAGGCCAGGTGCGGACCTACAGCGAACAGCGCTTTACCCTGCAACGCGATGGGCAGGATTCCGACTTCTGGCTGGATTTGACCTACAGCCCGATCCGCGATGAACACGCCGAGGTCGCCGGGATCCTGGTCACGGCCATCGAAACCAACGAACGACGACGGATCGCCCTCGAACTCGAACAACGTTCCGCCGCCAGCCTCAAGGCCCAGCACGAAACCGAACAACGCCTGCAACTGGCCCTGGCCGCCACCGACGCGGTCGGCACCTGGGACTGGGACATTGGCGAAGACCGCTTCATCGCCGACGCCCATTTCGCGCAATTGCACGGCGTTGATCCGGCGATGGCCAGCCAGCTGCCGATCAGCGAATACCTGCACGGCGTGCACCCGGAAGACCGGGGCATGGTGGCGCGCAGCATCAAGCACTGCATCACCCACGGCACCGAGTACGCCGAGGAATACCGCTTGCTGCAGCCTGATGGCGAGTTGCGCTGGGTGTTTGCCCGGGGCCGTTGCTACAAGGACCACCATGGCCGGCCGGTGCGCTTCCTCGGCGCCGCCCTGGACCTGACCGAACGCAAACACACCGAACAGGCCCTGCGCCAGAGCCAGACCGAGTTGCAGCTGATCATCAACGCGATGCCGATCCTGATCAGCTACGTGGACCGCGAGGAACGCTTTCGCCTGAACAACGCCGCGTACCTGGACTGGTACGGCCTCACGCCCCAGGAGCTGTTCGGCAGAACCATCCATGAAGTGCTGGGCGACGAAGCCTACGCCCTGCGCGCCGAGCACATCGCCGAAGCGCTGGCGGGCAAGCCTTGCTGCTTCAGCATCAATGCCGCGCACCGTGACGGCAGCATCCGCAGTGCCCTGATGAATTACCTGCCGCGCCACGGTGCGGACGGCGCGGTCAACGGTTTCTACATCTTCGTGATCGATGAAACCGAGCGCAAACAGACGGAAGAAGCCCTGCGCAACCTCAATGAAACCCTTGAAGAACGCGTGATCGCCCGCACCCAGCAACTGGCCGAAGCCAATCAGCGCCTGCAAAACGAGATGTTCGAGCGCGAGCGTGCCGAAGACGCGTTAAGACACGCGCAAAAAATGGAAGCGGTCGGCCAGCTCACCGGCGGCATCGCCCACGACTTCAACAACATGCTCACCGGGATCATCGGCAGTCTCGACCTGATGCAGCGCTACATCGCCGACGGGCGCACTGCCGAGATCGGCCGGTTCACCGAAGCGGCGGTGTCGTCGGCCAACCGCGCGGCTTCCCTGACCCATCGCCTGCTGGCGTTCTCCCGGCGTCAGTCGCTGGACCGCAAGCCGCTGAACGCGAATGACCTGATCCATTCCCTGGAAGACCTGCTCAGCCGCACCAAGGGCGACCATATCGAGCTCAAGTTGCAACTGGCCGACGAAGTGTGGCCGGTCAGCACCGACGTCAGTCAACTGGAAAACGCATTGCTCAACCTGGTGATCAACGCCCGGGACGCCATGCCCGATGGCGGCCGGTTGCTGATCGAAACCGCCAACGTCTACCTCGATGGCAATGACCTCACCCCACTGGAATCGGTGAAGGCCGGGGACTATCTGATGATCGCCGTCAGCGACAACGGCACCGGCATGAGCGCGTCGGTGCTGGCCAAGGCGTTCGATCCGTTCTTCACCACCAAACCCATCGGCCAGGGCACGGGCCTGGGGTTGTCGATGATTTACGGCTTTGCCCAGCAGTCGGGCGGCCATGTCAGCCTCGACAGCGTGCCGGGCCAGGGCACTAGCGTGCGCCTGTACTTGCCGCGCCTGCACCTCGGCGCGCCGCAGGACACTTTGATGCCGGTCACCGGCGAAGCACCGTCGGCGATTGCCGGCGAAACCGTGGTGCTGGTGGAAGACGATCCGGCGGTGCGCATGCTGGTGCTGGATTTGCTCAATGAGCTGGGTTATCACGCCCACGAAGCCGAAGACGCCAGGGCCGCCCTGCCCTTGCTCGAATCCGACCTGCGCGTGGATCTGCTGGTGACCGATGTCGGGCTACCGGGGATGAATGGCCGGCAACTGGCGGAAATCGCCCGGCAGCATCGGCCGGATCTCAAAGTGCTGTTCATGACCGGTTACGCGGAGAAAGCCGCCGAGCGCCAGGGCTTCCTGGAGGAAGGCATGGACATGGTGGCCAAGCCGTTTTCCATCGACCTGCTGGCCAACAAGATTCGCACGATGATCGGCCAACCGGAGTGAGTTAAGGCATAATCCCGCGCCACGTTGTCATCACCGTTACAAGGTCTGCCTCAATGAAAGCTCAAGCCCGCCATATTCTGGTGAAAACCTCGGAAGAAGCCGAGCAGCTCAAACAACGTATCGCCAAGGGCGAAGCCTTCGATGTGCTGGCGAAAAAGTACTCCACCTGCCCGTCCGGCAAGCGCGGCGGCGATTTGGGTGAAGTGCGGCCGGGGCAGATGGTCGGGGTGATCGACGCGGTGATCTTCAAAAAACCGCTGCGCGTGGTGCATGGGCCGATCAAGAGCAAGTTCGGGTATCACCTGGTGCAGGTGTTTTATCGGGATTGAGTGGTTCGCTTGAGGGCCTCTTCGCGAGCAAGCCCGCTCCCACAGGAGATCGCACTTCCATGTGGGAGCGGGCTTGCTCGCGAACCGATTGCGCAGCAAACGGCCAGTCTCCGCCTACCTCGGGATCAACGCCCCCGGCACTTGAATCACTCGGCTCGCCAACCGATGCCCCGCCTCTGCCGCCTCAACCGGGCTTCCGCCCTTGAGCCGACTGGCCAGATACGCCGCACTGAACGAATCCCCCGCCGCCGTGGTGTCCACCACGCGCTCGACCTTCTGCGCTGGCACTTCGTACGACTCGCCATCACAGCGAATCAAACACGCCTCGGCACCGCGCTTGAGCACTACTTCCGGCGTACCGATCTGCGCGTAAGCCTCAAACACCGCCTCGCTATCAGCAAAATGAAACAGCGCCTGTTCGTCATCGACCGTCAGCAACGCCAGATCCACATATGGCAACACGCTGCGATACGCCGCCCGAGCTTCTTCCAGCGACGCCCACAACCGCGGTCGGTAGTTGTTGTCGAAGACGATCCGCGCATCCCGCTGCCGGGCTTCGATCAGGGTCTCCAGTAATTTTTCCCGGCCTTGCTCGCCCAGCACCGCCAGGGTGATGCCGCTGAAATAGAGCACATCGTAATCAGGCAATGCCGCCAGGATCGGTGCGGCCGCCGGGGTGGTGAAGCAGCTGCGCACCGCCGCTTCGTTGCGCCAGTAAAGAAAACGGCGCTCGCCGGCGGCGTCGGTCTGGATGCAATACAAACCCGGCAAACGACCGGGCAAGCGCTGGACCATCTCCAGGCCGATGTTCTCCGCCGCCCAGCTCCGACACATGGCGTCGCTGAAGCTGTCATCGCCCAGGGCGGTGACGTAATCCACCGCGCCGCCTTCGCCCAGTTCCCGGGACAGGTAGACCGCCGTGTTCAAGGTGTCGCCGCCAAAGCTTTGTTGCAGGCTGCCGTCGGGCCGTTGCTGCAACTCGATCATGCATTCGCCGATCAGGGCGATGCGCGGGGTGTTGGGGCCGAGGGTGTTGATGGTGTTCATGGGTGTGGGGTTCTCTGGTGTTTCTTTGTTGTCTGGTCTGGCCCTTTCGCGAGCAGGCTCGCTCCCACATTTTGGAATGTATTTCCCTGTGGGAGCGAGCCTGCTCGCGAAGGCCTCACCGCGGTTTCAGGGCTTAGAAACAGGTGTCCATGGTTTCAATCACCTGCAACTGCTCATCCACCAGGCAGCCCGTGCGCCATTTGTCGAACGTCAGGCACGGATGCGAAGTGCCGAACGAAATGATGTCCCCAACCCGCAACTCAACCCCGGTTGCCACGGTCATGAACGCGTGCTGATCCATCACAGCCGTCACTTTGCAGGCACTCACATCATCGCCAATCGCCGGAATCACGCCCGCCTTGTAACGCAACAACGGCACCGGCAAACCGGCGTCGTACGCCACGTCGCGCTTACCGAGGGCGATCACTGCGAAGCCCGGTTCCGGCAACGACTGCACGTGCGCCCAGACTTCCAGCGCCGGGCGCAGGCCTTCGTGCAAATCGCTGCGACGGTCGAGCACGCAGCATTGCGCTTCTTTATAGATACCGTGGTCGTGGGCCACGTAACTGCCGGGGCGCAGCACGCTAAGGAAGCGTCCGCTGGCGTTCTGGGCTTCGAAGGATTCGGCGATCAGGTCGTACCAGGCCGAGCCCGAAGCGGTGATGATCGGCTTGGGAATCGCGAACGCCCCGCTGTCCTGCAATTGCACCGCCAGACGCACCAAAGAAGCAGCGAATTCACGGATGCCGCTGACCGCATGATCACCGTGAATCACGCCTTCGTACCCTTCGATCCCGGTCAACGCCAGCGCCGGTTGCGCGGAGATGGCTTGGGCCAGCGCCACCACTTCGGCTTCGGTGCGGCAACCGCAGCGACCGCCGACCACGCCGTATTCGATCATCACGTTCAAGCGCACGCCACGGGAGGCGAAGTACGCCCCGAGGTCGGCGACGTTGTCCGGGTGGTCGACCATGCAATGGAAGTCGAAGGTCGGGTCGGCCAACAAATCAGCGATTAACGCCATGTTCGGCGTGCCGACCAATTGGTTGGCCATCAACACCCGGCGCACACCATGCGCATAGGCCGCGCGGGTCTGGGTGGCGCTGGCCAAGGTGATGCCCCAGGCGCCGGCGTCCAGTTGGCGGCGAAACAGCGCCGGGGTCATGCTGGTTTTGCCGTGGGGCGCCAGTTCTGCGCCGCTGTTGCTGACGAACGCCTGCATCCAGCGGATGTTGTGTTCCAGCGCTTCTCGGTGCAGCACCAGCGCCGGCAGGCTGACGTCGCGCACCAGGTGCGCGCCGGTTTGCGCAAAGCCTTTATCTACGGCAGCAGTCGTTTCGGCAGAAGACATGTTCGAACTCCTTACATTCGCGGCCGCAGGCAGCCGCTGTTATTCGTTGATACGTCGGGCCAGGTTGTTGGCACTGTCGATCAGTACCCGACGATAGTCGTTGTAATTGTTCTTGGCATCCGCCCGTGGGGCGACGATGCACAGGGTCGCAATGGCCACGCCGTTGGGGTCTTTGACCGGGGCGGCGAAGCAATGGGTGAAGGTGTCGGCGACGCTATCGAAAGAGAAAAACCCATCGATACCGGCCTGGCGGATTTCCTTGAGAAACGTTTCCAGCGGCAGGCGTTCGCCGTTGGGCAGGATGAAGTCGTCGTGGTCGATCAGGTCGACGATTTCGTCATCGCTCAGGTGCGACAGCAACAGGCGCCCTGACGCGGTCCAGGGAATCGGTGCGTTTTCGCCGATGTCCGAGGAAATACGAAAATGCCGCTCGCCCTCTTTCATCAGTGCCACGGTGTATTTGCGCCCGTTGAGCAGGCACATTTGCGCGGTTTCCCGGGTCTGGCTGACGATCTCCTGCAAGGCGTGATCGGCCTCGCGGGTCAGGTCGAAATGGCGCAAGTGCGCCTGCCCGAGGAAGTACAGCTGACGGCCAAGGTAAACGTGACCGTCCTTGCCCACGGGTTCGAGGATGCGGCGCTCCAGCAGCGAGGCCACCAGTTCGTAGACCGTGGATTTCGGGCTGCCGATGCCGCTGGCGATTTCGTTCGGGCGCAGGGGCTGGCCGATTTCCTTGAGGAAATCGAGGATATCGAACGCCCGGTCCAGACCGCGAGCCCGGCGCTTGATGGTGTCTTCGGTCATTTCTTCAGGTTCCCATTCAAAGTCGCCGGGATAGTAACGGGCCGCAGTGTTGATGTCAGTCAGATCCACCCCTCACCCCCCGCCCTCTCCCCAAAGGGGAGAGGGAGCCTGACCGTATCGATGCGGGAATCTCTGTCTGACATCAACATTGGCATCGATACAAATCAGTCCCCTCTCCCCTCTGGGGAGAGGGTTAGGGTGAGGGGTGGCCCTCAAGACCACCGCAGATCTCAAGCCTTTTTCTTGTACGCCACGCAGTCAATCTCAACCTTGCAATCGACCATCATGTTCGCCTGCACGCAGGCCCGGGCCGGGGCGTGTTCGGGTTTGAAGTACTCGGAGAAGACCTTGTTGAAACTCGTGAAATCCCGCGGATCCTCCAGCCACACGCCAGCACGCACCACGTCTTCCAAGCCATAACCGGCCTCTTCGAGAATCGCAATCAGGTTCTTCATGGCCTGGTGGGTCTGTTCGACGATGCCGCCAGTGATGATCTCGCCGTCCAGCGCCGGCACCTGCCCGGACACATGCAGCCAGCCATCGGCTTCAACGGCGCGGGCGAAAGGACGAGGCTGACCGCCAGCGGCGGTGCTGCCGGTGCCGTAACGAGTAATGCTCATGAGTGTTTCTCCTGACTTAAAAATTAAAAACGCGTGTTCTTGAGAAATTCCGCCAGTCGCGGCGATTTCGGGTGTTCGAACAATTCCTTGGGCGGCCCCTGCTCTTCGATCCGGCCCTGGTTCATGAAGACGATCTTGTCCGAGACTTCGAAGGCAAAACGCATTTCGTGGGTCACCAGCAACATGGTCATGCCTTCATCGGCCAGGCCCTTGATCACGTTCAGCACTTCCCCGACCAGTTCCGGGTCGAGGGCCGAAGTGACTTCGTCAAACAGCATCAGGCTCGGGTTCATCGCAATCGCCCGGGCAATCGCCACGCGCTGTTGCTGGCCGCCGGACAACTGGCCGGGGTAGTGATCACGACGCTCATACAGGCCAACCCGCTCCAGCCATTTCTCGGCCAGCGCCACGGCTTCATCCTTGTGCAGCTTCTTGACCTTGAGCAGACCGAGGGTGACGTTCTGCAACGCGGTCAGGTGCGGAAACAGGTTGAACTGCTGGAACGCCATGCCGGTCATCGCACGATGGCGGGCGATGACTTTTTCGGCGTGACGCACGCGTTTGCCGTTGACCTCGTCATAACCGATGGATTCGCCGTCGAGCAGGATCTGCCCGCCCTGGAATTCTTCGAGCATGTTCACGCAACGCAGCAGCGTGGTCTTGCCCGAGCCGCTGGAGCCGATCAGCGTGACGACGTTGCCGCGCTGCATGGTCAGGTCAACGCCCTTGAGCACTTCAAGCTTGCCGTATTGTTTGTGCAGGCCGCGAATGTCCAGCAGGGCCTGGCCGTTTGGTGCAGTAGAAGTCTGAGTCATGGCAAAGCCACCCGCTTTTCAATGTGCCGGCCGAGTAATTCGATGGCGTAGTTGATGACAAAAAAGAGGAAACCGGCGAACAGGTAGAACTCCAGGGTCATGAAGGTCCGTGCGATGATTTGCTGCGTGCTGAGCAGCAACTCGGCCACGCCGATCACCGACAACAGGGTCGAAGCCTTGACGATTTCGGTGGACGAGTTGACCCAGGTCGGCAGGATCTGCCGCAGCGCCTGGGGCAACAACACATAACCCAGGGATTGATAAAACGTCAGGCCGATCGCCTTGCTCGCTTCCATCTGCCCGCGTGGCAATGCCTGCAGCGCACCGCGCACGATCTCTGCGACGTGGGAGCCGCAAAACAGCGTCAGCCCCAAGGCACCGGCCTGAAACGCGCTGATCTGCCAGCCCAGCGCCGGCGCCATATAGAAGCAGGCCAGCACCAGCACAAACACCGGCGTGCCGCGGATCAGGTCAACGTAGAAACGAAACGGTGCGCGCATCCAGACATTGCCGTAGGTCAGCACCAGACCGGCCACAATGCCGATCAGCGTACCGAGCAAAATCGCCAGGGCCGAACACTGGACACTGGTCAGAAAGCCTTGCCACAAGACTTCCCGCGCCACCCATAACTCATGCAACCAACTTTGGGATTCGTACATGGGAGGCTCCTATCGGCGGATCGCCAGACGCTGTTCGAGGTAACGCAGCATCATGGCAATGAGGTAACAGGCCGCAACATAGAGCGCTGTGGTCACCATCCAGGTTTCAATCACCCGGTAGCTCTCGACATTGATCTTGCGCGCGTAATAGGTCAGCTCCGGCACCGCAATCGCGGCGGCCAGCGAGGTGTCCTTGAACAGCGAAATGAAGTTGTTCGACAACGCCGGCAGCACGTTGCGCAGCATCACCGGCACAGTGACGTAGGCCTTGACCTGCCACTCGCCCAGGCCGATCGCCAGCCCCGCTTCGCGCTGGCCCTTGGGAATGCTCAACAGCCCGCCGCGGAACACTTCGGTCAGGTACGCCCCGGCATACAGCGACAGGGTGATGATGAACGAAGGAATCTTGTCCAGGCGAATGCCCAGGCTCGGCAAGGCGAAGTAGATCAACAGAATCAACACCAGAATCGGCGTGTTACGGATCACCGTCACGTACACCGACGCCAGCACCCGCAATGCGCGGTGCTTTGACAGCAAAGCAAACGCCATCATCAGGCCGATCACGCAGCCGATGGCGATCGACACCAGCGCCAGCTCCAGGCCCAGACCGAGCCCCGCCAGCAGACTGGGGAAATCGCGCCACACGGCGGCAAAGTTCAACTGATAGTTCATGGTCAGCAGTACCTTGAACGGGGCGCTTTCAGAGCCGCCCCGTTCTCACGGGATCATTTGAATTCGACTGGGAAACCGATGGCCGGGGTCGGCAGATCGACACCGAACCATTGTTTGAAGGATGCCGCGTAAGCCGGGAATTCAACGCCGGTCATGGCTTCATGCAACGTGGTGTTGACGAAGTTCAGCCAGTCCTGATCGCCACGCTTGACGGCGCAGGCGTAGGTTTGCGGGCTCCAGGCGTAAGTCGGGCTGCGATAACGGCCAGGGTTCTGCACCATCAGGTATTTGACCGAGGATTGGTCAGTGGCGGCGGTATCGGCGCGGCCGGAGTTCACGGCCTGGTACATCAAATCCACGCTGTCGTATTGGTCGACTTTGGCTTTGGGCAGCGCCTGATGCACCAGTTCTTCGGCGTACACGTTCTGCAGCACGGCCACGGTCACGCTGTCGCCAGCGGCCTTGAGGTCTTCGATTTCCTTGTACTTGCTGTTGGCCGGCAACAGCAGGCCGACGCCTTCGCGGTAGTACGGCAGGGTAAAGGCCACTTGCTGCGCGCGGCTGGCGGTCACGGTGATGAACTGGCAGCTGATATCGACCTTGTCCGTCAGCAGGTTCGGAATCCGCGCATCGGACGACTGCACCACGTACTCGACCTTGGTCGGATCGTTGAACAAGCCCTTGGCGATCATATGCCCGATGTCGATATCAAAACCCTGCAACTTGCCGTCCGCTCCCTGGAAATGCCACGGCGCGTTGGTACTGCCGGTCCCCACGATCAATTTGCCACGGGCCAGCACGCTATCGAGCTTGCTGTCCGCCGCTTGGGCAACACCCATGGCAGCGGCCGAAGCCGCGAGGATAAAAACACACGCTTTGAACAAGGAAGGTCGGCGATGCATGGCAAGCACTCCAGAGTGTTGTGTATTCCGTTATACCGGATATAGGTGTGTAACAACGGAATAGACAGCAGAAAGTGTGCCACAGGATGTGCGGGCGATGTTGGGGAGTTTGAAAAGTGTTTTGAATCAGAGGGATGCGTGATAGCACGGGAAAAGCGTTACCAAACGCACGGGCAAGGGAGCGCTACCGTTGGCTACAGCGGGCGGGTACTTGCACCACATTTGAAATGTAGCGATTCAAAATGTGGCACGGCAGGATGAGTGATCCCCACCTGTAATTTCTGACAGTAGACCCACCTTCCGCCCTCCTTTAACGTCAACGAGCCTTCGATGATCGTTGTGAAAAGGAGACATCAATGACTTCGACAACCCCTCCCATGGCATTGGCCCCGACCTACCGCAAAGCCTTGAAAACCTGGCGGCCGGTGATCTTGTACTTCGGCAATCAGCACTGTCCTGCCTGTGAATTCGCCGGGCCGGTTTTTCGTGAGATTGCCGAGGCGTATCGGCATCGAGCGGACATTTATATGTTGAACACCAGTGAGTCGCCCCGGCATCCGAATGTCACCGGGACGCCGACGGTGCTGTTTTACAAGGATGGGAAACTGGTGAAGAAGCTTAAGGGGATTGGTACTCCGCAGACGCTGGTGGCGGATTTCGTGGCGCATATTGGCAAGGTGAAGCCTCGGAATGTGGCTCGAAAACCGAGGCATGATTTGAAGTGGTTGCGGCGGACGTTGCGTGGTTTATGTACGGTGGCGCGGGCCCGTCAGGTGGGCAGGGTTTGAGTGAGTGGTCGCCAGATAGATCGCCTTCGCGAGCAAGCCCGCTCCCACATTGGATCTGCGGTGAACACACTCTGTGTTTACGCCACCGATGCCCTGTGGGAGCGGGCTTGATCGCGAAGAGGCCCTCAAACCCAACGCAAAATTACCCGCCGATACGTGCCAACAACACCCGCACCACCCGCCGCTCCTCAACCGCCATCACCGTCATGCTCCACCCGTCCTGTTTATGCCGGTCACCCACCATCGGCAACCGATCCAGCACACTCATCACCCACCCGGCCAACGTCTGGTAATCCTCGGTAGGTTCAGCGCTGAAACCCGTCAATTGCCGCACCCGCGCCAGGTTCAGCGCGCCGCTGACCATAAAGCCGCCCTGCTCTTCAACCACATCCGGACCTTCGATTTCGCTGGCATCCGGCAGTTCGCCGGCAATCGACTCGAGAATATCGGTCATGGTCAGCACGCCGACGAAATCCCCGAACTCATTGACCACGAAGGCAATGTGGGTCGAGGCCTGGCGCATCTGTTCCAGGGCATTGAGGATCGAGTAGCTGTCCAGCAAGTTAATGGTCGTGCGCGCCAGGTCTTTAAGGTCTGGGTCATTACCGGCCAGGTACTCTTTCAACAGTTCTTTTTTATGAACGAAGCCCAGGGGTTCATCCACCGCGCCATCGCGAATCAGCGGCAGGCGCGAGTAGGACGAGTGCATCAGGCGTGTACGAATGGTCTCGGCATCGTCGGTCAGATCGATGTGATCGACGTCAGCCCGCACCGTCATCAGTGTCCGAATCGGCCGCTCGGCCAATTGCAGTACGCCGCTGATCATCACCCGTTCACGGCGGTCGAACAGCACTTCATTCGGCGCCTCACCGTTATCCAGCAGGTCAGCAATCTCTTCGCCGACCTCTTCCACGGCCAACCGGCGACCACCGAGCAAACGCATCACCGCATGCGCCGTACGTTCGCGCATCGGTCGCAAGCCCTGCATGGAGCGTTTGCGCCGGGCACGGGCGATCTGGTTGAACACTTCGATCAGGATCGAGAAGCCGATGGCCGCGTACAGATAACCCTTGGGAATGTGGAACCCCAGGCCTTCGGCGGTCAGCGCGAAACCGATCATCATCAGAAAGCCCAGGCACAGCATGATCACCGTCGGGTGTTCGTTGACGAAGCGGGTCAGCGGCTTGCTGGCGACGATCATCAGGCCGATGGAAATGATCACCGCGATCATCATCACCGCCAACTCATCGACCATGCCCACGGCAGTAATCACGGCGTCCAGGGAAAACACCGCGTCGAGCACCACGATCTGCGCCACGATCGGCCAGAACATCGCATAAACGGTATTGCTCGCCCGTTGGCCGACATGGCCTTCGAGGCGTTCGTGCAATTCCATGGTGGCCTTGAACAACAGGAACACACCGCCGAACAGCATGATCAGGTCACGCCCGGAGAAGCTCTTGTCGAACACCTCGAACAGCGGCTGGGTCAGGGTCACCAGCCAGGAAATACTCGCCAGCAGGCCCAGACGCATCAGCAGCGCCAGGGACAAACCGATGATCCGCGCACGGTCGCGCTGATGCGGCGGCAACTTGTCCGCCAGGATCGCGATAAATACCAGGTTGTCGATGCCCAGCACCAGCTCCAGCACGATCAACGTCAACAGGCCCAGCCACGCGGTGGGGTCAGCTATCCATTCCATAAAAATGTCTCGATCTCTTCAGCGAATTCAGAATGCCGGGCACGGCAAAGTGCGGCGCAGGGGCCGTAGGACTGTAGTAAAAGACTGAGACTGGGGACGGAAAACCGGGTGTTTCGCGTGCGTCAGTTCTGCGCGAATGCGCGGGATGAAGGGCTGACTGGGAGGCTCCGAAAGGGTGTTCATGCAAGTCCTGAAAGGAAAAAGGATCTGGAGCGTACAGGTGCTGGGGACTTTTCCTACAGCGGGAAATCATTACAAGATCTGTAACAGCATCGTTTGGGAGGCCCCCTTCGCGAGCAAGCCCGCTCCCACACTGGATTTCTGTCACACCGAAGATCCCCTGTGGGAGCGGGCTTGCTCGCGAAGCTTTTGCCCTTAGCTGTTTCGCACCTGCTCGATATACCTGGCCACCGCCCGCGACTTCTCAAACCGCCGATAAATCATCGACAACCACGAACTCGCCTCACACCCTTCGATCTCCCGGTACACCACGCCCGGCAGCCCGACATGCCCGACCACCGATTCCGGCACCACCGCCACGCCCTGCCCTAGCGACACCAAGGCAATCACCGCCACCAACCCGCCCGGCTGAGGCCCCAACTTCGGCGCGAACCCACCTTGGGCCGCGACCTGAAGGGTGCCGTTGATTTGCTCCGGCAGGATGAAGGTTTCGTTTTGCAAATGCGCCGGGCTGATCTGCGGCAGGCGGCACAGCCAGGATTCACTCGACACGGCCAAGACAAAACCTTCCGCATCCAGCCGAATCGCCTCCAACCCGTCGGGTAAGGTCATCGGCGAGCGGACATAACCGATATCGAAGCGGCCCTCGATCACCAGGCCCGGCAACGCGGCCATCGGGCTTTCCCGCACGTTCAGGCTGACGTCCGGGCACTCGCGACTGAAGGCTTGCACCTGTTTTTGCAATAACCCCGAGTACACCGCCGACGCCACATAACCCAGTTCGATATGACCGATATCACCGCGCCCGGCACGTTGCGCATTGCGTTGGGCGAATTCGAATTGGCGCACCGTGGCCTCGGCCTCGATCACCAGCGCGGCGCCGGCTTCGGTGAGGCTGACTTCCCGTTGCTGGCGCAGGAACAGCCGAGTGCCCAGTTCGGTTTCCATGTCCTGGATCTGCCGGCTCAAGGTCGGCGGCGCGATGCCCAGTTGTTCGGCGGCACGCGTGAAATTGCGTTGCCGGGCAACGGCCAGAAAATAGCGGAAATGGCGTATGTCCATCAGTGGATTAGCTCAAAGGTAATGAAGTCCCGACTGACAGCTAACAAAGCCTGATATCGACCGGGATAAGCTTTCGATGCAACCACAGTAGAGAGCCGAAAGCATGCCCGTCAAACACCTTACTCAAAAGGCAATCTCCTTATGAACCGGGTTAGCCCGCGCCTGACACTGCTGACCGCCTCCGGGGTGTGTTCGCTAATTGTCCTCGACACCAACATCGTCGCCGTCACCCTGCCGACCATTGCCCGGGACCTGGGCGCGAATTTTGCCGACATCGAATGGGTGGTCAGCGCCTACATGTTGGCCTTCGCCGCGCTGTTGCTGCCGGCGGGCAGCATCGCCGACCGCTTTGGCCGGCAGAAAACCCTGCTCTGGGGCCTGGGAATTTTCATCCTCGCCTCCCTCGGTTGCGGGGCGGCGCCGAATGCGCTGTTCCTCGACATTGCCCGGGCGATCAAGGGCGTCGGCGCGGCGCTGTTGCTGACCTCGGCGCTGGCCTCCATCGGCCATACCTTTCACGACGAGGTGGAACGGGCCAAAGCCTGGGCGTTCTGGGGCGCGTGCATGGGCGTGGCCATGACCGCCGCGCCGACGCTGGGCGGGTTGATCACCGAGTTCATCGGCTGGCGCTGGATTTTCTACCTCAACCTGCCGGTGGGGGCTTTGCTGATGGCGATGGTCTGGCGCAACGTGCCGGAATCCCGTGACACCCAGTCCGCCCGTCTCGACCCGTGGGGCAGTCTGGCCTTCAGCGCGAGTTTGTTGTGCCTGATCTGGGGCCTGATCGAAGCCAACCGCATCGGCTGGAGCAGTCCCCTCACCTACGCTCGACTGATCGGCGGCGCCTTATTGCTGGGGCTGTTCGTGGTGATCGAGCGCATGCAACGGCGGCCCATGGTCGATCTGCAATTGTTCAAGCATCCGCGCTTTATCGGCGCGCTACTGGGGATGTTCGCCTACGCCGGTTGCGCTCAGGTGATGATGACAATGCTGCCGTTCTATCTGCAAAACGGCCTGGGTTTTTCGGCCATTACGTCGGGGCTGGGCATGTTGCCGTTTGCCCTGACGATGCTGATTTGCCCGCGCATCGGCGCACGGCTGGCGAGCCGTTTCACCCCCGCGACTTTGATGGCTACCGGGCTGACGCTGGTTGGCAGCGGCAACCTGCTCAGCGCCTGGGCGGTCAACAGCGGCGGCTACCTGCCCTTCGCCCTGGCGATTGCCGTGACGGGCGCCGGTGCCGGGCTGCTGAATGGCGACACCCAGAAAAACATCATGGCTTGCGTGCCCCGGGACCGCGCCGGCATGGCCTCGGGCATGAGCACCACCATGCGCTTCAGCGCGATCATGCTGGCCATCGGCGTGTACGGCGCGTTACTCGCCAGTCATACCGAGTTGTTGCTGCGCAACAGCCTGTCGGGGCAATGGCCGGAGCAGATCCGCGGCATCGCCTCGCGGGTAGTGGCCGGGGATATGACAGCGGCGCTGGGGTTGTTGCCGGACACAGCACGCGGTGTGGTTGAACCGTTGGCTCGGCAAGCGTTTGTTGGCGGTTTCAGTTTATTGCTGCTGGTCGCGGGGTTATTGGCGCTGCTGGGTGCGTTGGTGGTGGGGACGTTGATGCGTAATCCGATTCCGGTTCCTTCAAACCACTTACCGGAAACGGCGCGGGTTTGACCGCTTGATTCGATGTTGAATGGGAGGGCCTCTTCGCGAGCAAGCCCGCTCCCACAGGGGATCTGCGACGGGCACAAAATTTGTGCTCGGCAATGATCAATTGTGGGAGCGGGCTTGCTCGCGAAGAGGCCCTGTCAATCGCCACTCATGCGGCGATCAGCGCGGCTGTTTGAACGACGCCAACACACGCTCCGCATTGGCGTTGCATGCCATGCCTGCGGGTTTGGCCTGGATGTCGTCGATCACCGCCAGCAGCTTCGCCTTGCTCTGCGCCAGATGCTGCTGCATTTCTTCGATCTGCTCGACTTTGCGGGTCAGGCCTGCCAGCAGTTCGTCGTGCTTGAACTCACCCGTCGCTGCGTCCGGCATCAACAGCTTCAACTCTTCCAGACTGAACCCGGCCTGCTGGGCGCACTGGATCAGGTACAGCGTCTGCAACACCTGCTCAGGGTAATGCCGGTAGCCATTGGCCCGGCGTTCGACTTTCTGGATCAGCCCTTGAGCCTCATAAAACCGAATGCGCGACGGATTGAACCCGCTTAACTCCGCCAATTCACCAATCTTCATCTGTGCCTCATTTGCCTGCTTGACATTAAAGTTAACTTTAAGCTTAGCCTCCACGCATTACTGATGAGGAGTCAAGTCATGTCACCTTTCCAAACCCTGAATTTGCCCAACGGCCAGACCATCGGCAATCGCATTGCCAAAGCCGCGATGGAAGAAAATCTCGCGGACCGGCAGCAGGCCCCTTCGGATGCGCTGCTGCGTTTATATCAAGCCTGGGCCGAGGGCGAAGCCGGGTTGTTGCTGACCGGTAACGTGATGATCGACCGTCGCGCCATGACTGGCCCCGGCGGCGTGGTGCTGGAAGACGAGCGGCATCTTGAACGTTTTCGCCAGTGGGCGACCATTGGCCGGGCCGGTGGCGCGCAGTTCTGGGTGCAGCTCAACCATCCGGGGCGCCAGACCATGGCCAATCTCGGCCAGCAAGCCTGGGCGCCGTCGGCGGTGGCGCTGGATCTGGGTGGGTTCTCAAAGATGTTCGCTGAGCCCAAGCCGATGTCGGAAAGCGATATCCACGAAGTGATCCAGCGTTTCGCCACCAGCGCGACCCTGGCAGAAAAAGCCGGGTTCACCGGGGTGCAGATTCACGCGGCCCACGGTTATTTGCTCAGCCAGTTTTTGTCGCCGCTGACCAATCGCCGCACCGATCAATGGGGCGGTCCCCTGGAAAACCGTGCGCGCCTGCTGCTGAATGTGGTCAGCGCCGTGCGCAACGCGGTGTCGCCGCAGTTCTGTGTGTCGGTGAAGCTCAACTCCGCGGACTTCCAGCGCGGCGGCTTCGATGCCGACGATGCGAAACAAGTGATCCAGTGGCTCAACGAACAGCAGCTCGACTTGCTGGAATTGTCCGGCGGCAGCTACGAAGCCCCGGCCATGCAAGGCGAGGCCCGGGACGGCCGCACCCTCGCCCGCGAAGCCTACTTTCTGGAAATGGCCGGCGAATTGGCCAGCGTGGCGCGCATGCCGGTGATGGTGACCGGCGGCATCCGCCGTCTGGCGATCGTCGAACAAGTGCTCGATAGCGGCATTGCCATGGCCGGGATCGGCACCGCGATGGCGGTTGAACCGCAGTTGGTCAAGCACTGGCGCGAAGGCAAGAACAGCCACCCGCAACTGCCGCCGATCCACTGGAAGCGCAAACCTCTGGCGGCGCTGGCGACCATGGCGGTGGTGAAATTCCAGTTGCATCGCCTGAGCCGTGGGCATCAGCCCCGGCCGCAGGTTTCGGCGCTGTGGGCGCTGATCCGCGATCAGGTCTACATCGCCCGACGCACCCGCCAGTACAAACAGGCCATGGCCAAGTAAGCGCAAATCGGTGTGAGTCATGAGTGCCGTTGAGTTGTCCTCTTTGAACCCCGAGGACAATTCATCGATCACTGGAGCACCTCATTCATGGCGAAAATCATCATTGCCCAGCAACTGGCAACCACCCTTGAACAGGCCGGCGTCAAACGCATCTGGGGCCTGACCGGCGACAGCCTCAACGGTCTGACCGAAGCCCTGCGCACCATGGACAGCATCGAGTGGATGCACGTGCGCCACGAAGAAGTCGCGGCGTTTGCCGCCGGGGCTGAAGCGGCGGTCACCGGGGGGCTGGCAGTGTGTGCCGGCAGTTGCGGGCCGGGCAATCTGCACCTGATCAACGGGCTGTTCGACTGCCATAAAAACCATGTGCCGGTGCTGGCCATCGCGGCGCAGATTCCTTCGTCGGAAGTCGGCCTCAACTACTTTCAGGAAACCCACCCGCAGGAGCTGTTCAAGGAATGCAGCCACTTTGTCGAACTGGTCAGCAACCCGGCGCAGATGCCGCAGGTGCTGCACCGGGCGATGCGCAGTGCGATCCTCAATCGCGGCGTCGCAGTGGTGGTGATTCCCGGTGATGTGGCGTTGCAGGAAGTCGAAGACAACCTCAAGCCGTGGCCGGCCCTGTCCAAGCCGCGCACCCTGCCCGCGCCCCAGGATCTGGATCGACTGGTCGAACTGCTGAGTCAAAGCAAAGCCGTGACCCTGATGTGCGGCGCCGGATGCGCCGGGGCTCACGATCAAGTGGTGGCCCTGGCCGATGCCCTCGGCGCGCCGGTGGTGCATGCCTTGCGTGGCAAGGAGCATGTGGAGTGGGACAACCCGTTCGACGTCGGCATGACCGGGCTGATCGGCTTCAGCTCCGGTTATCACGCGATGCTCAACTGCGACACCTTGGTGATGCTCGGCACCGACTTCCCGTATCGGCAGTTCTACCCCACCGACGCGACCATCATTCAGATCGACCACAACCCCGAAGCCCTCGGGCGCCGCACCACCCTGGACCTGGGCATCGCCGCCGACGTCGGCGAAACCCTCGCCGCGCTGCTGCCGCGCCTGCCCTATCGCGGCGACCGGAGTTTTCTCGAATCGTCGCTCAAGCATTATGAAAAAGCGCGCCAGGGCCTCGATGACCTGGCCCAGCCGTCCGCGCCGGGACGGCCGATTCACCCGCAATACCTCACCCGCCTGCTCAGCGAACTCGCGGATGATGACGCGATCTTCACCGCCGACGTTGGCACACCGACCGTGTGGGCAGCGCGCTATTTGAAAATGAATGGCAAGCGCCGGCTGCTGGGTTCGTTCAACCACGGCTCGATGGCCAACGCCATGCCCCAGGCCATCGGCGCCCAGGCTGCTTATCCGGATCGGCAGGTCATTTCATTGTCCGGCGACGGCGGTTTCAGCATGTTGATGGGGGATTTCATTTCTCTGGCGCAGTTGAAGTTGCCGGTGAAAATCATCGTCTACGACAACGCATCGTTGGGCTTTGTCGCGATGGAAATGAAGTCCAGCGGATTGCTCGACACCGGCACGGATTTGCACAACCCGGACTTTGCGGCGATGGCGAATGCCATGGGCATTCTCGGGATTCGGGTTGAAGAGTCCGAAGCCCTGGAACCGGCACTGCGCCGGGCGCTGGACCATGACGGGCCGGTGCTGGTGGATGTGATCACCGCGACCCAGGAACTGGCGATGCCGCCGACGATCAAGCTGGAACAGGCCAAAGGGTTCAGCCTGTACATGCTTAAAGCGGTGATGAGTGGGCGTGGGGATGAAGTGATTGAGTTGGCGCGGACGAACTGGTTTCGTTAAGGCTGGTGAAGATCCTATGTGGGAGCGGGGGGGGGGGGGGGGGGGGGGGGGGGGGGGTGCCGAAAAAAGTGAGGTAACAACCCCACACCCCGCCACCCCCCCCCCCCCCC